>CAXACF010000120.1:0-5922 GCA_963967125.1 uncultured Rhodobacterales bacterium
GGCATACGAGATGGTCGTATGTGACTGGAGTTCAGACGTGTGCTCTTCCGACTGAAAAAAATGTGCTTGGGATGATGCCTCATCCAGAAAGAATGATTGATAAAAGTTTATCAGGCGAAGATGGCTCAATATTTTTTGGCACCAATCACCTTAAACCCAATGCTGTCGCGATCAATGAACGTCACGTTTTGCGAGGGCGCGATATACCCCTCTAACGCGGCGATTGCATCAGTTACATTTTCGGCTTGGATCATATCGAACGCGGCACTCATCGTTGTATCGGCTGGGGAAAGTGCGGAAAACGATAAGGCGGGGACATGTCCGCGCGGTGTGACAGAGGCCAAGCCAAACATATCCAATGGCAGGATCGGGCCATTATCGCTCCACCGCAGGGTCAGCGTTTTTGGGGTGCCATCCGCCACATTGATAATGGATTGACGTGTCCGAAATTTTTTCCAACCCTCTTCGGTGCGATATTCCGTCGGGTTGTCGGCATTGACCTCTTCCATCAGGATATCTTGATCGTCAAGATAGGATGAGGTCATCCCCCAAGCTAGTTTTTCGTTCCGTCCTGATAGGATCAGGGGAATACCAGGGATTGTTGCACCAATCACACCACCATTAGAAAGCTCCATGCGCGCCAGATACCAAATTGTGGGCGCGGTCAGTTCCAAATGCGGATCATTGGCCAATATCGTGCCACCCGCCGCACTACGGGCGGGCGCGGCTGCAAAGGCGTTTGACGCACCAGCGTGTTCAATGGCTTTCCACGGGGCAAGGGGGTGATCGGGGGATGTATCAACCAATGCAGTTTCAAACATCGGTGTGTTCCATAAGGATGCATAATCAGGCAGTGCAATGGTTGCGGTCGCAGGATGATCCGGCAGAATATCAACGATGCGTTCGGGGTCAGGCAGGGCAAGCGAGACTTTGGCCCGACGTATTTCCCGTTTCATATGTGATGACAGCGTCACAGACATTAGTTTTAACATCACCAAGCTGTCTGCAGGTTGCCATGTGGCGAATGGGGCGTTGAACAAAAACATCTCGGGCGCGCCGCGACCACGGGCAAAGGTGTTAATTTCATGCAAACGCGCGTTCACCCCACGCGCATAGGCGTTTAACGCGGCAATCGTTTCGGGGGATTGCACCGATAGGCTGCGCACGGCGGTCGAATAAAGATCCAGATGCCGCATATAGGTGTCAATGTGAACTGTATCTGGACCAAAGATTTCCGATAACCGCCCCTGCGCTGTACGCCGCATCATCGACATTTGCCACAAACGATCCTGCGCATGGACGTAGCCTAGACCAAAAAACACATCCTCGTCTTGATCCGCAAAAATATGGGGAACATTTGCCGTATCCCGAACCACCTCTATCTTACCCAAAGCGCCGGGCAATTCCAGCTCAGCGTCGTAATCTGGGAGAGAGCGCGCAGCAAGGTAATAGGCAACGACAACCGCACAAACGACCAATGCGATCGATCCGATTGCAATGCGCAAAAGTATGCGAAAAACGCCTGCCATCCTTAACCTACCTTTTTGCCCTCACCCCCTTGCATCAGGTTTCATACCGCGACACAAGTATGAAACCAAGAATTTAGAGGAATAATTATGGCAAATGTCGCATTTCTAGGCCTTGGCGTTATGGGGTACCCAATGGCTGGGCATCTTCAAAGCGCAGGGCATTCTGTTACTGTCTATAACCGCACCACTGCCAAGGCAGAAGCCTGGGTGGCAGAACATGGTGGCGCAATGGCCACCACCCCAGCCGAGGCGGCACAGGGCGCTGATTTCGTCATGGCGTGCGTGGGCAATGATGATGACCTGCGCGGTGTGTGCCTGGGGGATACAGGGGCATTTGCGGGCATGTCCAAAGGTGCGATTTTTGTGGATCACACTACAGTTTCTGCAAAAGTAACCGCAGAGTTATACGCCACATGTGCGGAAATGGGGCTGAGTTTTGTGGATGCGCCTATATCTGGTGGCCAAGCGGGCGCAGAAAATGGCGTGCTATCCATCATGTGTGGTGGGGATCAAACCGCCTATGACGCGGCAGAACCGATTATGGCGGCTTATTCACGCATTTGTCGTCGTATCGGTGACAGCGGCGCTGGGCAAAAAACCAAGATGTGCAATCAGATTGCCATCGCGGGATTGGTACAAGGCCTGTCAGAAGCGCTGCATTTTGCTGAAAAAGCGGGTCTTGATGGTGCGGCCGTGGTCGAAGTGATATCACAAGGCGCTGCAGGCAGCTGGCAAATGTCCAACCGCTATCAAACCATGTTGGACGATCATTTCGAACATGGCTTTGCCGTCGATTGGATGCGCAAGGATTTGGGGATCTGCCTACAAGCGGCTGATGAAACGGGTGCGAGCCTTCCTGTGACGGCACTGGTCGATCAGTTTTATAAAGACGTGCAAAAAATGGGCGGTGGGCGCTGGGACACATCCAGCCTGTTCAAACGTTTGCAAAATTTGGGATAGTGTATTCCCCTTGGGGCGCGCTTTGGTGCGTCCCATTTCACGGATTATGACGAATTAATTATGCTCAAATCCGCACAATTGTAATTTGGCCATTGTATTTTCCGCATTTTTCCCCTTATGGTCACCACAGGCAGCTCTTTTTTCATGAATTACCCTGCCTTGAGAGTTTCACTGTTTTTCGATGTGACCCGGCATAGCGACTGGTTCCCGAACTTCAGATTGATAAGACCCCTTGGGTCACCCGCCCCCGGACCGCTTTTGCGACGGGACATAAATTGGTCAGGCCCGCCTGATCGGAGAAGAAGACGCGATGCAACGCGAACGACATATCGTTAATCGAGCAGGGGCCCAACGCGGTCGGCCTGCACGCGCGCGCGCTATCGCCCAAAGAGATAATCACATCGTTTATGTTCCACACGCCGTTGAACGGCGCGTTTGGGATGCGATGTGTGAATGGATAATATGGCTAAGAAAATGCTTATCGACGCCACCCACGCCGAGGAAACGCGCGTGGTTGTGGTTGACGGAAACAAGGTTGAGGAATTTGACTTTGAATCTGAAAACAAACGCCAAATCGCTGGCAACATCTATCTTGCAAAAGTAACACGGGTCGAACCCTCGCTTCAGGCGGCCTTTGTGGATTATGGTGGAAACCGTCATGGATTTTTGGCGTTTTCTGAAATCCATCCAGATTACTATCAGATCCCAGTTGCGGATCGTGAAGCGCTGATGGAAGAGGAACGTGCATTGGCAGAGGCCGATGCGCGCGCCGAAGAAGAGGATGAGGCGCCCAAAAAACGCCGTCGCCGTGGCCCCCGTCGTCGCAACAACAAACCTGCTGAGGCTGTGACCGAGACAGAAGTTGATGGTATGGAAACCATCGATTTGGATGCATCGGATGAGAGTGGCGAAAACGATGCGCCCATGGCGGCACCGATTGTTGAAGACGAACCAATGATCGTCACACAAGAGGTTGATGCACCTGAAGACGCTGCGGATGCTGACACGGCAGAATCAGACGCGCTTGCAGAAGCGCCTGAAGCAGAAGCCGCAAGCGAAGAAACCTCCGAAGAGGCGCCAGCCGCGGCTGACGACGAAACACAGACAGCATCAGAGTCGAACGAAGACGCACAGGCGTCAGACGACAACGAAGAGCCTGCGGACGCGGATGCCGCTGAGGACGATCAAGACGACGGTATCGAATCCGTGTCTGACGATGACGATGCCATGGATCTGCGCCCACAACGTCGGTCCCGTCCACGCCGTTACAAAATTCAAGAAGTGATCAAAGTGCGCCAAATTATGCTGGTGCAGGTTGTCAAAGAAGAGCGTGGTAATAAGGGCGCGGCCCTGACTACGTACCTATCGCTTGCGGGTCGTTACTGTGTTCTTATGCCGAACACAGCGCGCGGTGGTGGGATTTCACGTAAAATCACGAATGCAGCGGATCGCAAAAAGCTTAAGGAAATCGCAACAGAAATCGACGTCCCGACTGGTGCGGGATTGATTATTCGTACCGCGGGGGCGAAGCGCACCAAAACAGAAATCAAACGCGATTACGAATATTTGCAGCGTCTGTGGGAACAAATCCGCGAATTGACGCTGAAATCCATCGCACCTGCGAAAATTTACGAAGAGGGCGATTTGATCAAGCGATCAATCCGCGATCTTTATAATCGCGACATTGATGAGGTGTTGGTTGAGGGCGAACGCGGGTATCGCAATGCCAAAGACTTCATGAAAATGATCATGCCAAGTCACGCGAAAAACGTAAAACACTACACAGATGCATTGCCGCTTTTCGCGCGTTATCAGGTGGAAAGCTATCTGTCCTCCATGTTCAATCCTGTGGTCCAACTGAAATCGGGTGGATACTTGGTGATCGGTGTGACCGAAGCCTTGGTTGCAGTCGACGTAAACTCGGGTCGTGCGACCAAAGAGGGGTCGATTGAAGAAACCGCGCTAAAAACCAACCTAGAGGCGGCAGAAGAAGTCGCGCGTCAAATGCGCTTGCGCGATTTGGCAGGTTTGATTGTGATCGACTTCATCGATATGGATGAACGACGCAACAACAATGCGGTTGAAAAACGCCTGAAAGACAAGTTGAAAACCGATCGTGCGCGCATCCAAGTGGGCCGCATTTCAGGCTTTGGTCTATTAGAGATGAGCCGTCAGCGCCTGCGTCCAGGTATGATTGAGGCCACAACGCAGCCTTGTCCATCCTGTCATGGCACGGGTCTGATCCGGTCTGATGACAATTTGGCCTTGTCTATTCTGCGCCAAATTGAGGAAGAGGGCGTGCGCCGTCGTTCGCGTGAAGTTTTGGTAAAATGCCCCGTTGGCATTTCAAACTTTATTATGAACCAAAAACGTGATCACGTCGCCCAGATCGAGGCGCGCTATGGCCTGTCCGTGCGTGTCGAAGGCGATCCAATGTTGGTCAGCCCCGATTTCTCAATCGAGAAATTCAAAACAGCAACACGTTATGTCCCCGAGGCCGCGGAACCCGTGGTGTCGGCCGATACAATCGTCATGGATGAAATTGACGAGGATATCGCCGAAGACGATGACATCGAAACACCCGAAAGCGAACAGGACGAAGAACGCAAGCCAAAGCGCCGCCGCCGTCGTCGTCGTCGTCGCAAAGGGCAGGGTGGCGATCAGGCTGAGGGATCAGAGGATCAAACATCTGATGAGGGCGTTGCCGACGAGGAGGTAGCCGCAGACGCGGATGCAGGCGATAGCGCCGAAGAGGATGCGCCAGTAGAGGACGCAGTCAAAGAAGAAAAACCAAAACGCGCGCGCCGTTCGCGCAAGAAAAAGGCGGAAACTGAAGAGGATCAGCCAAGCGAAGAGGCAAAACCTGCGGAGACCCCAGCAAACGAGGGTGCAGCAGAAGAAGGGGCGCCAAAACCCAAACGCCGCACGCGCCGTAAAAAGGCGGATGAGGTAAAGGAAGAGGCTGCTGAGGCTGAAACCCCTGCTGAAGCAGAGGACGCGCCTACGGAAGAAAAGCCCAAACGCAAACGCGCCCCACGCAAAACAAAGGCGCAAAAAGAAGCAGAAGCCGCTGAACAGGCCGCAACTGAGGCCGCATCCGCAGAGGCACCTGCCGAGCCTGCTCCCGTAGCCGAGGACGCGCCAGTTTCCGAAACCCCGCCAGAGCCTAAGACAGACGCGCCTGTGGCTGAAAACGCAGAGGAAAAGTCTGATGAGCCCGCCAAACCAAAACGGCGCGGATGGTGGTCATTGAAACGATAAAAAGAAACCCGCGAAAGCGGGTTTTTCTACGCCTTTTCGATATCGTAGATGAAAGAGCCATCGCCCTGATCAGCAGCCTCGCGCAGGATGTTACCACTTTCATTACAAAAATGGGGCACATCAATCCGCGCTGCTGGATCATCCGCATGCATGCGTAATACATCGCCCTGCG
>CAXACF010000121.1:0-5897 GCA_963967125.1 uncultured Rhodobacterales bacterium
TCGTGAGCAAAGGGCGCTTCATATCGTTTGAAGGCATTGACGGCTCTGGCAAATCTACGCAGGCCAAAGTTCTTGCCAAAACGTTGATGGATTTGGGCCACGATGTTGTGCTTACCCGCGAACCTGGCGGGTCCGTTGGAGCGGAAGAAATTCGCGCACTGGTATTGCAGGGTGATCCAGATCGATGGTCCGCAGAAAGCGAAATCTTATTGTTCACCGCCGCACGTCGCGATCATTTGGAAAAGACCATTTTGCCTGCACTGGACGCTGGTAAAATCGTCATTTGCGACCGCTTTGCCGATAGCACCCGCATGTATCAGGGGCTCAGCCGTGGGGATTTACGCACGCTGGTGGACGAACTCCACACCCTGATGATCCCACGTGATCCAGACTTAACCGTTTTAATTGATTTGGACCCGAAATTGGGATTGTCCCGCGCTAAGGCCAGAAACACCGTCGAAGAACGGTTCGAAGATTTTGGCATATCGCTTCAGGAAAAGATGCGTGTTGGCTTTTTGAACTTGGCCGAACAATACGCAGACCGGTTTCGTGTCATTGATGGGCTGCGCGACATCGACGTTATCGCGGCAGATGTTTTGGACGTGGTGCAAAAACACTTATGAGCAGTGATGACGACAGCATTCCAACCTCGGACGTGATTGAAGGGGCAAAACACCCCTCAGAGGCAGCCTCGGTGATTGGACATCAGGACGCCGAAAACATATTCGTTGATGCCCTAAACGAAGGACGCCTGCATCACGCGTGGATGATTACGGGGCCCAAGGGCATCGGCAAGGCCACTTTTGCATGGCGTCTTGCCAAATATCTTCTGTGTTCTCCAATTAGGGAAGAGGGACCATCCCTGTTCGGTGATGCGCCTGATGAAATCCAAAACTTGGACATCGACCCCGATCACCCCATCCTGCGCCGTATTCATGCAGGGTCAGAGGGCAGGTTAAGCGTTGTGCGCCGACCCTATGATGCAAAACGCAAGGTATTCAAAGCGCAGATTACGATTGAAGAAATCCGCAAACTAAAATCCTTTTTCGCACTGTCCGCAGCGGATGGTGGGCGGCGCGTTGTCATCATTGATGCCGCCGACGACATGAACGTCAACGCGGCGAATGCGCTATTGAAAGTGTTAGAGGAACCGCCACAGCACACCATATTGCTGTTGATTTCGCACCAACCCTCGCGGCTCTTGCCAACCATCCGTTCGCGGTGTCGCACTTTGCGATTAGGCGCGCTGTCGCAAGTCGATATTGACGCTGTATTAGCGACCCAAGAATTAGAGATCGACCCCGCCGAAATGGGGGCATTATCTACCCTATCCGCAGGATCAGCAGGTGAGGCGATCCGCCTTGCCCAACATAACGGGCCTGCCGTTTATACCCAAATTCTAAGCCTTATTGCCCAAGCACCAAAAATTGATCGCCCCAGCGCAATCAAGTTTTCAGAACAATATGCAGGGCGCACCAGCAGCGAAGATTTGGACATCCTTGCATTGATGTTTGATCGCGTGTTGTCACGCTTGGCTGTCTTTGGGGCAACAGGTAACGCCCCTGCCCCATTGGTGCACGCAGGCGAAATTGAGATATTCACAAAACTCTGTCCCGCGCCCCAGTTCGCGCAGGATTGGGCCGAACTGTGCCAAGACCTGTCAAATAGATTTCAACACGGACGCGCTGTGAACCTTGACCCCGTCGCATTGGTCCTAGATATGATATTCAAGATTGAACAATGCGCAAGACGCGCACAGGGCCTTACATGATCCGCATTACCGATAGTCACTGTCACCTTGATTTTCCCGATTTTGAAACCGAGCTTTCCGAGGTTGTTGAACGCGCGGTTGCAGCTGGGGTTCACCGCATGGTGACGATCTGCACCAAACTACATCAGGAACCCACTGTGCGCGCAATCGCCGAGGCCCATGACCCCGTCTACTATGCGGCAGGTGTCCATCCTATGAGCGTTGCAAAAGAACCCATGACATCGGTTGACGAATTGGTCGCCCTGTCCCAGCATCCGAAATTTGTCGGGATCGGGGAAACAGGATTAGATTATCACTATACCGCTGAGAGTGCGGAGGCACAAAAACAAAGCCTGCGCATTCATATCCAAGCCGCGCAAGAAACGGGATTACCACTGATCATCCATGCACGCGACGCGGATGAGGATATGGCAAACATTCTACGTGAGGGGCACGCCAACAAACCCTATAGCTGCGTCATGCATTGTTTTTCATCCTCTGCTGAATTGGCCAAAGCGGCCTTGGATCTGGGATTTTATTTGTCCATGTCGGGCATCGCGGCCTTTCCCAAATCTGGAGAGTTGCGGGATATTTTTGCACAAGCCCCCGTGGATCGTATCCTTGTGGAAACGGACAGCCCCTATTTAGCACCCCCACCCCATCGTGGGAAACGCAATGAACCTGCCTATTCAATGCATACCGCCAAGGTGGGTGCAGAGGTGTTCGGAATGGAGCTTGCGGATTTCGCGGCCCAGACTGAGGCGAATTTTGAACGTCTGTTTTCCAAAGTTACGCGCCAGCAGGCCGCCGCATGAGCGCGCGTCTTAGGTTTCATATTCTGGGCTGCGGTTCTTCAGGTGGTGTACCGCGTATTGGTGGACATTGGGGGGATTGCGATCCCAACAATCCAAAAAATCGACGCCGCCGCTGTTCCATGTTGGTGGAACGGGCAACAGATCAGGGCATCACACGTGTTTTGATCGACACGTCACCAGATATGCGCGAACAATTGATTGATGCAGGCGTTGGTGCGTTGGATGGCGTAATCTATACGCATTCACATGCCGATCATGTCCACGGTGTGGACGACCTGCGCATGGTGGTGTTCAACATGCGCGAACGCGTGAATGTGTGGGCAGACCAGGCCACGTGCGACGCATTATTGGACCGCTTCGGTTATGTTTTCATTCAACCAGAGGGAAGCTCCTATCCCCCCATTTTGAACCTAAATTTATTGGATGGCCCTGTCACCATAACTGGTGCAGGTGGCGACATCACCTTCACCCCGTTTGAGGTAGAGCACGGCCGCATCGATGCACTTGGATTTAGGATCCGGGATTTGGTGTATCTGCCAGATGTCTCGGCAATGAACGATACCGCATGGAACGTGGTCTCAGGAGCCGATTGTTGGGTTTTGGATGCCTTGCGGCGCGATCCGCATCCGACGCATTCACATTTGAAACAATCGTTGGAATGGATTGAAAAATCAGCTGTACCCAACGCGGTGCTGACCAATATGCATATTGATTTGGATTATGAAACCGTATTGGCGGAAACACCGGATCATATCGAACCTGCCTTTGACGGCATGGTCATAGAATACGCGGATTAATCCCAAATGCAGGCCCTTCTTGATGTGATCCTTCCCGTATTCTTGGTGGTCGGGTTTGGATATATCGTCGTTTGGCGCAAACTGTTTTCAACCGCCGCAGTTGACGGGTTGATGTCCTATACCCAAAATTTTGCAATCCCATGCTTGCTGTTCATGGCCTTGATCAAAATTGATCTGGGCCAAGCCTATTCATTCCGACTGATGGGCAGCTATTATATCGGTGCTGCGTCTGGCTTTGCGCTTGGGTTTCTAGGCGCGCGATACATATTCAAACGCAACGCAGAGGATAGCGTCGCCATTGGTTTTGTCAGTCTGTTTTCGAATTCGGTGATGATGGGGTTGGCCATTACAGAACGCGCCTATGGGGTTGATGCACTGGTCGCGAACTTTGCCATTGTGTCGTTACACGCACCATTTTGTTATTTCGTCGGGATCACGGCGATGGAGATCGCCAAAAGTGATGGTGACAGCATTGCGCAGGTCGCGTTGAACGTGGGCAAATCCATGATGAAGAATGCACTTTTCATCGCGATTTTGCTGGGCCTATTGGTCAATATTGCAGATGTAGCTTTGCCCAAGGCGTTTTTAGATGGAACAAACATGGTGGCAACAACCGCACTACCCGCCGCGCTGTTTGGCATGGGTGGTGTATTGTATCAATATCGCCCCGAGGGTGATTTTGGCGCAATCGTATGGGTCGTTGGCATTTCCCTGTTGGTGCATCCGGCAATCGTATGGAGCCTTGGACAACTCTGGGACCTGAGTATTTCTGAACTTCGATCCGCCGTTTTGACCAGCGCAATGGCGCCAGGCATCAATTGTTATATTTTTGCAAGCATGTACAATCGCGCGAAACGAGTGGCGGCATCGGGCGTGTTAATCGCAACCGCGCTGTCCGTTCTGACGATTTGGTGTTGGTTGCAAGTTTTACCCTAGTGCGCTGTTCGCCTTCAACCTCCTAAACAACACAAAAATACCCCGCCAATCGAACATTAGCGGGGTCATCAGATGTCAGTTTTGCAAATAAAACCGATTATGAGAGATGCGGGAAATAATCCTCGCAGGTGCCCTCGCGGTACACATCTGCCGTACAGCAATGCAAACCACCACCAAATGCATAGGCGTCACGCAGATCAACCTCGACAACTTCCATACCCAGTTTGTCCATTTGCTCTGCCTGATAAACTTCAGACTTTTCAACACAAACTGTCTTTGGATCCAGCACCAAAACATTCATGCTGAGCCAGACAGAGGAATAGCACAAGGGGGGCGGTGCATTATGCGCAGGTTGCGCAGCATCCACGATTTCCCAGCCATTGTCCAAGAACATTTTGCGTTGTTCGTCTGGCAAACGACGCTGTGGGTTGTTCAGGATCAAACCAGGACGCAATGGAGTGAATGTTGCGTCGATATGGATTGGATAGGGATCGCCCGGGAAATTCACCGCGTGGACACGGTGATCTGGGAAATGGCGTCTGATCCATTCGATGCCTTTTAGGTTTGTGGTGAACCCGTGTTGCACCACCAAATCCTTCCCAAAACGCAAAACATCTGCGGCGTCGAATAGTGGCTCTTCCTCGGTCGTGACAAAGAATTTTTCAGCCGCCCACTGAAGCCGTTTTTCCACACCGATTTTGTCCGACAGGTAATCGGGGTGATAATCTTCGTTCGTCAGGCGTGGTTTTGGCGCGGCCTCATGACGGAAATTTGGATCCTCTTCCCAATATTTTTGCATAAGGGGGCGATAGCTTAGGTATTCAAACCAACGGCAGCGATAGGACATCGTTGCCTCAAGGATTTCTGACCCAACGGTCAATAAAACATCGCGTGGCGGCATACATCCAAACTGACTGTCTGTGTGGAAATCTGGTGTCGTGACAGGCAATGAAAAATCTGTGGGCGTTGGGCGATCCACACGGATACCGCGTTTTTCCAATTGCGCTGCGAAATTGTCCAACAGTTCATTTGCACGATCAATGGTTTCTTGGGGGCGACGGCCCCATTGCCCGCGCATATCGCTATCCTCGGGAACTTTTGCGTCCAGCGCGGGTTCCTCTGGTGGGATATGACAATCATCCGCACGCCCAACGATGACGTGTTTCAGGGGGTCCCATTCATTCCAACTATTTACGACAGTGCTCATCACATTCTCCCAAGTGATCAAAAACTTGGCGTAGTGCTAATCGAAAGCCTACGGGAAAGCCAATCAAAAAATTCGCAGAGCAGGCGCGTGTTTATTTCGACAGAAAGGGATCAAGTATTTCTTGAATGCGCGGGATGCTTAGATTTGGATATTGCCGTTGAATTTCATGCAGTTTTTCCGCATGCGACAGGGTCGCCCACGACTGCCGCGGCCCATCGGTTAGGAAGTCTGTGAACATGTCGATGGGGTTTAGCCAATCATATGGACCATCCCGATACATTTGATATATGTCGCGTTCAATCGGCATGCTTCTTTCATATCCTCATTTGCTTGGTCTGTCCCCTCGACAATTTGGGAAATGCCCTATCTCTACATCCATCCCGTCAAATAGC
>CAXACF010000122.1:0-5867 GCA_963967125.1 uncultured Rhodobacterales bacterium
CGCGATCTTTCGCTAATAACAGCGGACCGTCAAGATCAACAAGTGTCGCATCAGACGCAAGCAGTAGGGCCGGTGCCATGGCCAACGATGTCCCCACCATGCATCCAACCATGATGTCAAATCCCATCGCTTGCGCCTTGGCCTTTAATTCGATGGCCGGTCAATCCACCTGATTTGTCTAATTTAATGTTGATACAATCGTATTTCCCAAAAAGCGCGGGTAAATCCGAGCTTGTATGCACAGATTCATCTGCGCAAATTGGGATGGGTCGGTTTAGATCAGCAAGACATGCATCCTGCCCCGCAGGAAATGGTTGTTCGATAAGCGCAACGTTCAGGTCCACAAGGTGATCAATCAGCATGTGGTAGTCGTCTATTGTCCAGCCTTCATTTGCATCGATGACTAATTTCGCATCTGGTGCTGCATCGCGTACGGCCACAAGTCGGTCCAAATCATCGGGTGTGCCCACTTTCAACTTTAGGATCGGACGGTGGGCATTTTCCGCGGCGGCGCCCGTCATGTTTTCAACTGTGTCCAGCGAAAGTGTGAATGCCGTTTGCACGGGTTTTGGTTTCGGCAATTTTGCCAATTGCCACACACGGCTGTTTGTTTCCTTGGCCTTCAAATCCCAAATCGCGCAATCCAATGCGTTGCGGGCTGCGCCGGCTGGTAGCATTTCGATCAAGTCAGCGTGGGTTATGTGTGGGGGCACCGATTGTAGTTGTTCAATCACGCTTTCAACTGTTTCCCCATATCGTGCATACGGAACGCATTCTCCCCATCCCTGAACACCGTTCCGTGTCAGTTTGACTGTGACCACATCCGCTGTTGTTTTGCTGCCGCGTGAAATTCGGAACGCGGACTTTAGTGGGAAGGATTCGTGCGATATTTCAATTTTCATACATGTGTCCTTGGCGATCCTAAAATTGAATCATCCTTTGGATGGACTTTCAATTCCAATCATCCTGCGGCGATGCAGAAAAATTGCTGCAAATGCAAAATTTAGTTGCGCTTGGGCTGGTAATTTTATAACCAACTTTATGTGAAATTCGAAATTTAGTTGCGCAATCAGAAAGGCCGTCATGTCATTTCGCATCCAACCAACTCCTGTTGCCCGCCCAAATCGTTGCCAATTGTTTGGCCCAGGTTCGCGTCCAGCGATTTTTGAAAAAATGGCGGCCAGTGCTGCGGACGTGATCAATCTTGATCTAGAAGACTCAGTTGCACCCTCTGACAAAGATAGCGCACGTCAAAACGTGATTGATGCGATTGGTTCGATCGATTGGGGAACCAAAACACTGTCTGTTCGCATCAATGGTTTGGACACGCCCTATTGGTATCGCGATGTGGTTGAACTGCTGGAAAACGCATCCGAGCGTTTGGATCAAATCATGATCCCAAAGGTTGGGTGTGCTGCGGATCTTTATGCGGTTGATGCGCTTGTTACCGCTGTGGAACGCGCGCAGGGACGCACCAAACAGATCGCGTTTGAGGTAATCATCGAAAGCGCCGCTGGCATTGCCCATGTCGAAGAAATCGCCGCGGCAACGCCACGCCTGCAGGCAATGTCGTTGGGTGCTGCTGATTTTGCGGCATCAATGGGTATGGCGACGACAGGTATCGGCGGCACACAGGCAAACTATTACATGCATCACGAAGGCAAAAACTATTGGTCTGATCCATGGCATTGGGCGCAATCTGCCATTGTTGCGGCATGTCGCACACATGGCGTTTTGCCCGTCGATGGCCCCTACGGTGATTTTTCAGATGATGAAGGTTTCCGCGCACAGGCCCGTCGTTCGGCGACATTGGGTATGGTTGGCAAATGGGCCATCCACCCCAAACAAGTTGCCCTGTCAAATGAAGTGTTCACCCCTTCAGAAGAAGCTGTGACAGAAGCTCGCGAAATTTTGGAAGCGATGGAAGCGGCCAAAGCAAACGGTGAGGGTGCAACGGTTTACAAAGGGCGTTTGGTTGATATTGCGTCAATCAAACAGGCGGAAGTCATCGTCAAACAATCCGAAATGATTTCATCCTCATAATCGTTTGAACATTGAATGCGCGCGGCTGATTGTTTCGCGCATTTTTGCCTTTTGTCGAAATGCATCAACTATGGCTCGCATGAATTGAATGCTTGCAATAAATATGCATGGATACCATATAGCGTGTCGAACCAAGATAAAGGCAGATCATGACCCACTATCTAGATTTTGAAAAACCATTGGCTGAAATCGAAGGCAAAGCCGAGGAATTACGTGCAATGGCGCGTCAAAACGAAGATATGGATATTGAGGATGAGGCCAAAGCGCTTGACCGTAAGGCCGAGCAGCTTTTGAAAGAGCTGTATCAAAGCCTCACGCCATGGCGGAAATGTCAAATCGCGCGTCACCCTGAACGTCCGCATTGTCAGGATTATATCGATGCCTTGTTCACAGAGTTCACACCCCTTGCAGGGGATCGCAACTTTGCCGATGATCACGCTGTATTAGGCGGCTTGGCACGTTTCAACGACACACCTGTTATCTTGGTTGGCCACGAAAAGGGCAATGACACGAAATCGCGGATTGAACGAAATTTCGGCATGGCGCGACCTGAAGGGTACCGCAAAGCGATCCGTTTGATGGAAATGGCCGATAAATTTGGTCTGCCCGTGGTGACATTGGTCGACACACCAGGTGCCTACCCCGGCAAAGGCGCAGAAGAGCGTGGCCAATCAGAGGCCATCGCCCGTTGCACAGAAAAATGTCTGCAGTTGGGTGTGCCCTTGGTATCTGTGATTATTGGTGAGGGGGGGTCAGGTGGTGCCGTCGCCTTTGCGACCGCTAATCGCGTCGCGATGTTAGAGCATTCTGTGTATTCTGTAATTTCACCTGAAGGCTGTGCCTCAATTTTGTGGAAAGACGCGGAAAAAATGCGCGAGGCGGCAGAAGCATTACGCCTAACAGCACAAGATTTGAACAAATTGGGCGTATGTGATCACGTTATCGCGGAACCTGTTGGCGGCGCCCATCGCGACCGCGCAGCTACGATCGAAGCGGTCAAGAATGCAATTAGAGGTATGTTAGCCGATATGGCAAATTCAAAACCCAAAGCGTTGATCCACGACCGCCGTAAAAAGTTCCTTGATATGGGATCAAAAGGATTGGCGGCCTAAGGATTTAGGCACCCAACATTTTCAAACTTTGTGTCACGTCGCTGCGCACAGCAAGGCGTAGGCTGGGTTCATCGCCCGCTTTTAGCGCGGCAAGGATCACCCGATGAAAATGGGGCGGCTCCTTTTTGTTTAGTTTGCCATAAAGGCTGCGCATGGTTGGTCCAAGCTGTAACCAAACAGTCTCTGCCATGGCCAGCATTGCGGGTGCTTGCGCCCGTAAATAAAGGGTTCTGTGGAAATCCAGGTTGCTACGGATATAGGCCACCGCATCGTGATCATCAATTGCCGCTGCAATCATTGCATTGATCCGTTGTAGGCGGTCAATCAATGCCAAATGTGCACGGGGCAGGGCACGAGAGGCTAGCTCAACCTCTATCAAGGAACGCAGCGCAGATAGCTCTTCTATCCGCTCGCTTGTCAATTCTGGTGTAAAGACACGGCCGGAATTTGACATGGATAATGCCCCTTCGGCGACCAAACGGCGAACGGACTCTCGGGCAGGTGTCATGGAAACACCAAATTCCGTCCCAATCCCGCGCAGAGTCAGCGCCTGACCAGGTAGGATTTCACCATGCATGATCCGTGTGCGCAGCCCGCGATAGACCCGATCATGGGCCATAGTATTTTGATCAGGGGATGTATTTTGTTTCATATAACTTGTTTGTGATCACAAATGCATAAAGTCAAGAATTGAAGTTATATCGGTGCAATTGTTTGCCTGTTGTTCGTAACCATTCCCGCGGATGTTCGTAATCGCCATAAATATGTTGAACCACTGCCCAAAATGATTTCGAGTGGTTCATTTCAACCAAATGCGCCACCTCATGCGCAGCGACATAGTTCAGAACATCGCGCGGCGCCATGACCAAGCGCCATGAATACATCAAATGCCCATCGGATGAGCACGACCCCCACCGCGAACGCGTGTCGCGCAAACGCAAGCCTTGATAAGATTGCCCAAGGCGCTGGGCGTAATGATCAGAGGCCTGTGCAAGGTGATCGCGCGCCAGTGATTTGAGGAAACCTTTTACCTGCGCCCCAATGCTGGAACTACGTCGGGGCACCAAAATCTGATCATCCACCACAGATATTTTGCGGATATTTGTGGATTTTATCACATGCGGTTTACCCAAAACAGGCACAGACGCGCCATCGTCAATTACGATGCGTTCAATGTGTTTGTGATTGGCAAGGATCCAGTCAGCCTTGCTATCTAGAAAATCTTGAAATGTGCTCTCGGGTACAAAATGGGGCCCTGTTATCGTAATCCGACCGTCCAACGAAGAGATTCTAAGCGACAAACGCTTTGCCTGGCGTGATCGCCGCAAAGTTGCACCAATAGTGGGATAATCGCTAAGAAATATCTGCATTTTTCCAACCTAAGGGCCTATATTGCAAACCGATACTAAATTTCTTGGTCAAAGCCTTTGACATACCGCGACTCTTATGGCAGTTGGCGCAGACCGTCGACAAGGCCAAAGTTTTTGAAAGGGATCATTATGCCCAAAGAAGAATGGGGTACAAAACGCGTATGCCCCACCACAGGTAAGCGTTTTTATGACCTGAATGCAGATCCAATCGTAAGCCCATACACGGGTGAGGTTGTTGAACTGGAGACAGGCAAAACACGTTTGATCGCCGCAGATCAAGAAGATGCAGCAACACGCAAAGCCAACCAGACAGAAGTGTCCGAGGATGACGTGGTGCTAGAGGACGATAACGTTGACATGGATATGGATGATGATCTTCTGGACGATGAAGATGATGATAACGTATCTTTGGACGATATCGCCGACATGTCTTCGGAAGAAGACGAAAGCTAAAACACACAGACACGCGGCGGTATTTTCCACTTGATCATACCGCCGCGATTGCATACCTAATGCGTATGAAATTGGGGCCTTAGCTCAGCTGGGAGAGCGCTACAATGGCATTGTAGAGGTCAGGGGTTCGATCCCCCTAGGCTCCACCAAACCTCACTTGTAAAATCTCATCTAGTTTTGCCACATTCTCATGGGGTTGCCCTATTGGTGGCACCGATTGACTGGGCGTGAAATCTTGTACGACAATCGCCGAGCTCATGACCCTGGTCGTCAGATCGTTCGATTGTTGCATCCAAACCACCAGTATCCTTAAGATTGTAATAACGATATAGATTGCTCCCATAAAGAGATATGAATATGTTCGAAACGGTTCGAACCTTGAACATTTATACTTAGCAGGAGGGGCGTAATGACCATAATCAAACCCATGAAAGATGGACCGCTGGTTGCGCAGGGTATCCCGAATTTAAAGGATCCTGTTGGAACAGATGTCAAACCAGAAAAGCCCGCATTTGGCCTATGCCGCTGCGGACAGTCGAAAAACAAACCATTTTGTGATGGATCGCATACCGCGGCGGGATTCAGTTCGGACAATGGCGATGCAAAGGTTCGAAATACGCCAATTCAGTACACGGGTCAGGTTGAAGGCAAGAGTGTGACAGTGTCCTATACACCCGTCCTGTGTGGTCATATTGCCGAATGCCAACGTCTTCATAAACAAGTTTTTGATCCCAGCCAAAAGCCATGGGTTCAACCCGAAAATGGGCGCTTTGAAGGGATCCTTTCAGTGATAAACGCATGCCCATCAGGTGCCTTGAGCGTGTCGGTCGATGGCGAGAACCTGCATCACATGGATAGTGATGAGCAGTCCGTCAGCTTTGTGAAAAAC
>CAXACF010000123.1:0-5846 GCA_963967125.1 uncultured Rhodobacterales bacterium
ACATTGCCAAGGCCTCAAATACCAAGGCCGCATCCAAACGCGATAGGCCAGAGCCGCCCATTTCCTCGCTTACATAAATGCCGCCCAAACCCAATTCTGCAACTTTGGGCCAGAGGTCTTTGGGAATTGTTCCCGCTTTTTCCCAGGCCATTGCATGGGGTGCGATGTGTTCCTCACCAAAGGCTTTCGCCATATCGAAAATGGCAGATTGTTCTTCGCTAAGGGCAAAATCCATGATGCATTATCCTGTTTTTTTACGTCATTTGAAATGTTGCGCGAAAATGTTTCAAGGGTGTTTCAAGGTTTGAAAACAGCCTTAAAAGAAAAAAGGGCGGCACGATGTACCGCCCGATCTGTTGGATTAGTCCATGGCTTTGAAGTTGAACTCGCCGCCTTCTTTGATGCCAGAAGGCCAACGGGATGTGACCGTCTTGGTGCGCGTATAGAATTTAAACGCGTCTGGACCGTGTTGGTTCAAATCGCCAAAGGCCGATTTTTTCCAACCACCGAATGTGTGATAGGCCAATGGCACAGGAATTGGCACGTTGATGCCCACCATACCGATGTTGATGCGCTGTGCAAAATCACGTGCGGTATCCCCATCGCGGGTAAAGATTGCGGTGCCGTTGCCATATTCGTGATCCATGGCAAGGCCAATCGCCTCTTCATAGCTGCCCGCGCGGACGGTTGATAGGACAGGGCCAAAGATTTCCTTTTTATAGATGTCCATATCGGGCGTGACGTTATCAAACAAATGCGCCCCGACAAAGAAGCCGTCTTCGTACCCTTGCAGGCTGAAATCACGGCCATCGACCACCAGTTCTGCCCCCTGATCAATACCGCTTTGCACCAAGCCGAGGATGTTTTGTTTTGCGGCCGCTGTCACAACGGGGCCATAATCCACATCATCACCTGCTGTGTATGGCCCAACCTTTAGTTTTTCGATGCGTGGCACCAAGGCTTCGATCAAACGGTCTGCGGTTTCTTCGCCCACAGGGACGGCCACTGAAATCGCCATACAGCGTTCACCCGCCGCACCATAGCCTGCACCGACCAATGCGTCGGCTGCCTGATCCATGTCCGCATCTGGCATGACGATCATATGGTTTTTCGCGCCGCCAAAACACTGAACGCGTTTGCCGTTTGCGCAGCCACGGCCATAGATATATTCCGCAATTGGTGTTGATCCGACAAAACCAACAGATTGGATTGTGTCATTGTCTAGGATCGCATCAACCGCCTCTTTATCGCCATTGACGACCTGCAAGATGCCTTTTGGTAGGCCTGCTTCTTCCATCAATTCTGCCAACATAAGGGGAACGGATGGGTCACGTTCGGATGGTTTCAGGATGAATGCGTTGCCGCAAACGATCGCTGGGGCAAACATCCACATTGGGATCATCGCAGGGAAGTTAAAGGGTGTGATACCCGCGGTCACGCCAAGTGCCTGACGCATCGAATACATGTCAATGCCTGGGCCCGCGCTGTCGGTGAATTCGCCCTTTAGCATCTGTGGCGCACCGATGCAGTATTCCACAACCTCAAGCCCGCGCTGAACGTCGCCTTTCGCATCGGGAATTGTTTTGCCGTGTTCACGGCTAAGCGCTTCTGCCAATTTGTCCATATCGCGGTTTAGCAGATCGACAAATTTCATCATCACGCGTGCGCGGCGCTGTGGGTTGACGTTTTCCCATGCAACTTGCGCTTCTGCTGCGATCTCAACAGCCTTGGCCATTTCGTCGGCACTGGCCAATGGGACTTTGGCTTGGACTTCGCCCGTTGCAGGGTTGTAGACATCTGCGAAACGGCCAGATGTGCCTTTGACGTGTTCGCCGCCAATGTAATGGGTTAATTCTTGCATAATGCACCTCATTTAGAATTTGGCGCAGGATACCCTTGCAATTTTACTTAGCAAAGAGGAAAGTCTTCAAAGATGTTTTGCATTTTTGCAAAGGGTGGAGCATGGAACACAATTGGGATGATTTACGGGTCTTTTTGGCAGTGGCGCGCGATGAAACGCTGTCTGCTGCGGGAAAACGATTGAAAATTGACCCCGCCACGGTCGGACGGCGCATTTCGCGGATGGAAGAACGCTATGGCACACCACTATTTGCGAAATCCCCGTCAGGTTACGCATTGACCGATGCGGGATCGCGGTTGATGCCGCATGCCGAAAAGATGGAGCAGGTCATCAGCGGGTTGGACGAAGATTTGGGGCAGGCGACTGGGTCGCTTAGCGGTCAAATTCGCATCGGCGCGCCAGATGGCTGTGCAAATTTCATTCTGCCCCAAGTCTGCGCACGCATTGCCGATCAAAACCCCGATCTAGATATTCAAATTGTTGCACTGCCGCGGGTTGTGAACCTATCAAAACGCGAGGCGGACATGGCCATTGCCGTAAGTCCCCCGACATCAGGCCGCCTAAGTGTTCAGAAACTATGCGATTATCATCTTCACCTTGCAGCCTCTCGACAATATTTGGATGCAAATGGACAGATTGCGTCCGTCCAAGATTTATCGGGCCATCGCATAGTCGGCTATATCAGTGATATGATTTTTGACAAAGAATTAGACTATTTGTCGGACTTGGGGGTTGAGCGTGTGCAACTGGCATCCAATTCTGTGTCAGTGCAATTCAATTGGCTGCGCAGCGAGGCTGGAGTGGGCATTGTCCATGATTTTGCGCTGCCTTTTGCCCCCAATCTACAACGTATCCTAACAGAGGACATCGTCTTTAAACGCAGCTTTTATTTAGTGCGGCATGCAGATGATCGCCGCCTTGAGCGGATGAACAGGTTTGCCGCAGCGCTTAGTCATGAGATTGCGAAAGAAATTGATAGATTAGAGCGTTTTGCTTGACTGAAAATAAAATTACTCGCAAGCTGAAGTTATTGAAATAAAGTTGCGAGGTTTAATCATGTTAGTCCAACAGATTTTAGCGTCCAAAGGCAGTGGTCAGGTCATCACAGTGACGCCAGAAACAAGTGTTGCGGATGTAACCCTGGTCCTTAGCAAACACCGAATAGGCTCTGTCGTTGTCTCAGTGAACGGAAAAACCGCCGAAGGGATCCTGTCGGAACGTGACATCGTGCGTGCGATGGCGATGCATGGGGCGGATATCATCAATGATCCTGCGGCAAAACATATGACGTCGAAATTGGTGACATGTGCATTAGGGGCGACCGCAGACCAAGTTTTGAAAACAATGACGGATAAGCGGTTTCGCCATATGCCCGTCGTGGAAGGCGGAGAATTGGTGGGCATCGTGACAATCGGCGATGTCGTAAAAGCGCGGATGACCGAGCTTGCTATGGAAAAAGATGCTCTTGAGGGCATGATCATGGGCTACTAGGTCTTGCAATTGGTCCTGTAATATTGTTGCGTGTCGCCACCTAACGACTACAGGGCCGACTATGCGTATTGGACTTTATCCAGGAACCTTTGACCCAATCACATTGGGACATATTGATATTATTCGCCGTGGGGCAATGTTGGTGGACCGATTGGTCATTGGCGTTGCGATTAACCGTGATAAGGGCCCGATGTTTTCATTAGAGGAACGGGTTGCGATGATCGAAGCAGAATGTGCGGTTTTGTCCAAAGAAACGGGCACAGAAATCGTGCCACACCCCTTTGAAAATCTCTTGATAGATTGTGCGCACGAGGTCGGGGCGCAGGTGATTGTACGTGGTCTGCGTGCGGTTGCGGATTTTGAATATGAATTTCAGATGGTGGGCATGAACCGCGCCATGGACAGTTCGGTTGAAACGGTTTTCCTAATGGCCGAAGCAAAACACCAAGCGATTGCATCAAAACTGGTGAAAGAGATCGCACGTTTAGACGGGGACGTTAGCAAATTTGTGACGCCCCATGTGCGCGATCAATTGCTTGCAAAACTAGGCAAAACCTGAGGGCCTGCCCAAATTTTTCCAAATTTCACCGTAATTTAAACATCTTGGCGCGTTAAACAATTCGCAGTTCAGGCGTTTAGGTGTGTTATGGAATATGCGATTTTGGGCAATGCTGCGTTTTTTGCTGTGGCCTTTGCCATGCAAATGGGATGGTTGTCGTGGGATATGCTTGGGTTTGGGCAGGATGACGATGCGGATGACGTAGCCGTCAAAAACCCTGATCCAGAACCTGATCCCGAAGACGCGAAAAACACCAATTACACGGCATCTGATTATGCCTCTGAACAGGTTGGAACATCGGGAAATGATACCCTTGGCACATCAACCAGTACTGAGTCCGTTGCGCTATTTGGCCTGACCGGAAATGATAGTTTGGTGGGCAGCTCCTCGGATGACTATTTCGAAGGGGATGCGGGCAACGATACGATCAATGCCTTTAGCGGGAACGACGCAGCCTATGGTGGCAGCGGTGATGATCTGTTTTACGGGCTTGGTGGGGATGATAGCCTTTATGGTGACGCAGGCGACGACACGATTGAGGGGAACACAGGCGACGACAATTTGTTCGGTGGTTTAGGCTCTGACAGCATCGCAGGTGGCGGAGGCACAGATGCTCTGAACGGCGGGGCGGGGAATGACATTATCAGCTCAGATCGCCTTGACAGTTCTGCGGATTTTTCACGCGGCGCTGGTGAAACCCTGATTGGGGCCGAGGGCGAGGATACGATTATCTTTTCCAACGCGGATCAGGTCAGCGGCGGTGCTGATGCGGATACGTTCCATTATGTGTATCGCAACGTGACAAGCGATCCGGTCATTATCACCAATTTTGATAAGGATATCGACACGCTGACCGTGCATTACACGCCGCAAACCGATAATCAGGGCAATCCAATCGTGCCTGCGATGTCATTGGAAATCGATGCAAGCATCGGCGAAACATTGATTAAACTGGACGTTGTCGTGGTTGCAAAGCTACAGGGCGATATCACAATTTCCAGCTCTGATGTGACGCTGTTGGAATATGATGCGACCTTCCTTGATCGGCTTTAATCGTCGGTGAACCGTACCTTGCCGATATAGCCAAGGTTACGATTGCGTTGCGCATAATCGATGCCATAGCCCACAACAAATTCGTCTGGAATTTCAAACCCTGTCCAATCTGCGCGAATGTCAACTTCGCGGCGGGTGGGTTTGTCCAGCAATGCAATGGATTTCAGCTTGGCAGGATTACGGGATTTCAACAGGTTCAATACGTGGCTTAGGGTAAAGCCTGTATCAACGATATCCTCAACAACCAAAACATCGCGCCCCTCAATCGCGCCGCGCAAATCCTTCAGAATGCGCACTTCGCGCGAACTTTCCATACCGTCCCCGTATGAGGAAGCCTCAAGAAAATCGACCTCAACAGGCAGATCCAATTCGCGCACCAGATCAGCAATAAATACGAACGATCCGCGCAACAGCCCAACCACAATCAATTTATTGGTGCTGGAAAACTCGGTTGAAATTTCCTTGGACAAATCCTCAATCCGCGCCGCGATGGATTTGGCAGATATCATTTGATCAATGACATATGGCTTCTGCGACATCTGATTGCTTACCCCGACTTTTCTTTTCATGTTCACTTAGCATCGACACGATCTGCGCGCATTAAGTATCCGCACGCGAACGGCGCAAAACCACGCACACGAGCGTAGAATATAGTTCGTTTGAGTTAAAGTGCCCATATGCAACGGCCAATGGATATGTTCAATTCTGTGTGAAGGCGGTTCTCAATGCTTTGACTACACCGCGTCATCCAGCCCATTTGTTTGGTAAACGTCGTGTGTCCCTCGCCTGTTGACTTTGAAAGTTGTCGGAGCATGATGAAACAATCAAATGGCGTATTATAGAACACGAATACATTAATAAAGCGAAAATCGTCAAATGACA
>CAXACF010000124.1:0-5828 GCA_963967125.1 uncultured Rhodobacterales bacterium
AAGTTATGCGCATTGGGACCACCGCCGACGAAATATTCCATAAAGGTGTCAAAGAACCCATTGGACAAACGGCTTGATCCGATCACCTCATTCACCTTTTGCGGCGAAAGCCCTGATTTCGCAGCTAAAACTGTCGCTTCGGAATAAAGCGATGCATAGCTCATCGCGATGAAATTCATGATCAATTTCATTTTATGACCTGCGCCTACAGGACCCACATGGATAATATTGCCAGACCAGCATTCAACAATCGGTTTGATCCGTTCGAACAATTCATCACTGGCCCCGATCATCGCGTCCAAGGTGCCTTCTGCGGCCTCTTTCGGGGTGCGGCCCAAGGGGGCATCGATGAAATGCATCCTCTTTTCTGCCATGGCATCGGCAATGCGCGTGGTTGATGTTGGATCAGCCGTGGTGCAATCAATCACGATCAATCCATCTTTGGCGTTATCCAGAATACCGTCTGCACCAAAAACAATGTTTTCCACTTGGGGGGAATTAGATAGGCACATGTGAATGACATCACATTGTGCAACCAAACCTGCCAAATCCTGCGCCTCGCGCGCGCCTGAATTTACCAGATCATCAACCGGTACGCGGTTTTTATTTCCCTTTATAACAAGGGGATATCCGCCCTTCATAATGTTGTGGGCCATCCCATGACCCATATATCCAACACCAATAAAACCGATCACGTCTTTATCGCTCATTCTACCTCATCTCCAAACAAATTTTTGAACACACCGATGGATTGTCGAAATCCATCCTCAAAATTACCGTTTCCAGGGTGATACACACTTTCAAAGGAAATCACACCGTCATAGCTATCTCGTCGCAACGCGTCGGCAAGGGGTGCAAACAGTGGGGCGAGTTGGCCCTCACCCATTTTCTTGACACTGAGTGTGGCGCGCGGGGTATCAACCAAAACATCCTTGATATGGACGTGGCCCAGATATCCGTCACGAACGGTGTCATAGCCATCAGGATAGGCCAATTCATGACACCAACAATTGTTGGCCGGGTCCCACAAAACCTTAAGCGTATCTTTGGCATCCAATTCATCAATCAATTTGCGGGCAGTGTAATTGGAATTCACCATGGTTCCATTGCCCGTCTCCACGACCAAGGTCACACCCGCCTGACGCGCAAAATCCACTGCTGGGGCGATCATCGGGGGCATTGTATCCCACGCACCTTTGGCAACATTCCATTGTTCTGCACCGTTATGCCCCCACAGGATTTGTTCCTTTTTCTGGGTCATGATCCGGACCAACGGGGAACCCACGACATGGGCCATATCCACGACGCGCTTTAATGCATCCATATGTTTTTGATGCAGGGCATCACCGGGGCGATTTTCGGTGGTCATCCCCGCAAAGATATGGCGCGATAAACAACTGACAGGTTTGCCGTTGTCGCGACAAATTTGATCAATCTTTTTGATCTCTTCGGCGCTGTGATCCCCAACTTCGTGATCCCAAACAAATTGTAACTCTGCATAGGTCAGATCAAATTCATTCATGACCGAAACAGTATGTTCCAGGTCACGACTGATCCCATCACATATTACTCCCAGTTTCATACGACACTCCTATCTATGCAATTCTGCGCCAATAATCTCTTCGATCACGCGCGTACAAACCCAGTTGTCGCCGTCGGGATATTTGGTGCGTCCCGCATGGAAAATTTGCATCGCGGCGGCAGCAGTGTGCATTGGAACGCCCAGATTTTCAGCCAAGTTCAATGAAATGGTCAGGTCCTTGTGCATCGTATTGATGTGACTGCCTGTGCCTTCGAATTCACGATCAATGATTTTTTGCAATGCGTTGTTCACAATCCCGCTGCCTGCGCTGGACGTGGAAAAAACATTTAACAACACTTCACCACTGACACCTGCCTTAGCGGCCAATGCAGCGGCCTCGAAAGTTGCGGAAAAAACGGATCCGATCAATGATTGCAAACAGGCCTTAACCGTTTGTCCATCCCCTGCCTTGGTCCCCACATGGTGGATAGATGCAGAAACGGCCTCTAACACCGGGCGCGTGCGCTCCATAACGTCACCGGGGGCAGCAGCCATCATGGTCAATGTCCCACCTTGCGCGCCCGGAAACCCACCAGAAACGGGTGTGTCGATCAAATCAATCCCACTACCCTGCATCGCGGCGCCAATTTCAATCGCCTCATGCGGTTTGATTGTCGCGCTTAGGATCACGACACCACCCTGATGCATATTTTCGACCAAACCATCAGGCCCAAGGATAACTGATTTCGCCTGATCGCCGTTCATAACCATGACAAAGGCCGCATCGACGTGTTGCCCCAATTGCGCAGCACCGTTCACCAGTGTGCCGCCCATATCAGTAAATGCCGCCTGTCGGTCAGGTTTCAGGTCCATACCAAATACAGTAAACCCATTTGCAATTAGGTTCTTGGCCAAACCACTGCCCATATCCCCCAGTCCAATAACACCAATGTTTTTCATGCCAATCTCCCTATCCTAATATGTTGCGCGCCCACCTGACAGGTCAAAGACCGCCCCAGTTGTGAATGCGTTTTCGGCGCTCGCAATCCAACAAACCATGTTGGCAACCTCGGCCACATCAACAAATCGGTTACGCGGTATTTTCGACAGCATGTAATTGATGTGTTCCTCTGACATCTGATCAAAGATCGCTGTGTGCGCCGCAGCTGGCGTAATACAATTCACACCGATGTTGTAATCTGCGGCCTCTTTTCCCAGTGATTTTGTAAGCGCGATCACCCCCGCTTTGGATGCGGAATAGGCGCTCGCGTTTGGATTGCCCTCTTTTCCTGCAATCGATGCAATGTTCACAATTCGCCCATATCCGCGTTGTTTCATACCCGCAATGACCGCGCGGTTCGTGTGAAATGTGCCGTTCAGATTAACGGACATGATTTTGTTCCACTCCTCAATCGGATACTCCTCGACCACGGCATTGGCACCTGCCACACCCGCAGAGTTCACCAAAACATCAATGCGCCCTAATTGATGTTCCGTCTGCTGCGCTGCGGTCTGAACACTATCCCAATCGCTGACATCGCAATGAAGCGCAGTTGCGCCCAGCTTTGACGCGCTGGCATGGGCCAATTCCGCATCAAAATCCCAAATGACAACCTTGGCGCCATTTTCAATCATCCGCTTGGCCACTGCATATCCTATGCCCTGTGCGCCGCCCGTGATCACGGCGACCTGATCGTCAAAATCGTATGAATTCATCTCGGATATCCTTTTACCTTTCCTGTTGGCTGCTTTGTTTTTCGCGCCACCAAATGATCAATCCTGATCCCGCCACCAAAACTGCACCAACATACACCCAACCATCCGGCCGTGTTCCAAAAACCAGATAGGATGACACCGCCATAAAGATGATGAACGAATAGGAAAATGGCATCAAGGTGGTGGCATTTGCGTGCACATGCGCGCGTGAAAACATATTGTGACCCAACCAGGCACCGACCCCAACAACAAAAAGTAAGGCCCAACCGACTGCCTGTGTGGGCATTTGCCATGCAAAAATCGCAAACGGACACAGCGCAATTGTTCCAAGGGCACCAGAAAAAAACTGCATCACTTGAGCATTGACCGTCCCAGCCAAACGACGCGTGATCATTGAAAACAGCGCGATTGCGATGGCGTTGTGCAACGACAAAAGTGCAGCCCAATGAAAATCCTCATTAAATGGGCGTACAATGATCAAAACGCCGATGAACCCGATGATGATCGCGCTCCAGCGCCAAATGCCAACGCGTTCCCCAAGAAAGAGGATTGAAAACAAAGCGACGAAAATGGGTGACGAAAACATGATTGCTGCCGTCATTGTCAGGGATAGATATTTGACAGCCACAAAGTTAAAAAATGTGGACACCACCAACAGCGCCCCGCGCAGTGTCAACAAAGCCAAAGTTGTGTGATCAAGCGATTTGATCACCCTCATGCCATCCAGTGATCCTTCGATAGCGGTAAACAAAAACTGCACCGCGTAGCGCATAAAGGCGACCTGTACCGCGGGTATCGCCGCCAAGACCAGATACTTGGCAGAGGTATCAATAACAGAAAACATACCCCATGCCGCAATCATCAAAACAATTCCAGTACGCGCCTGTGATTGGATCAATGTTGCGGGGGCTTGGGTCATCTGCGCATCCTTATAAACTCAGTGATGGTGGCGCAGTGGCGCGTTCAATTTCCAGAATGACGGCCAATGTTTCACGCGCGGATGCGGCATCAACCACGGGCTCTGCTTTGCCTTGGATCACCTGCGCAAAATGCTCTAACTGTTTGATCAATGGTACAGCCTGATCAACATCCGTGGGCTGCATTTCGGGCTTTTCATTCCAATGCGCGGCCCCACTCCAAACATTTAAGGTCGGAAATTCCAAGCCCCCGTTGGAACAGGCAATCTGCATCGAGGTTTGCGCCGTTTTCGGGATATGCGGGCTTTCCCCTGTTCCTGCCTCAAATCCCCATGGTGTTGGCGTGGCATCAGAAAAGGCAATCGTGACAATCGCCCCGCTGTCAAATGTTAGGACCACGCCGCCGCTTTCGTGGCGCGGCGCATTGCGCATCACATTGCTGCCTGCACCTGTGACGGATGTCACCTCGCCAAAAAAGGCGCGCAGTGTATCGACGTCATGGATCAGGTTTTGTTTGACAGGTCCGCCATCCACACCTTTGCGCCAGTCCACGTCGAAATAATCATCCGGTTTTTTCATGCACCACAAAAGCGAGGCCACCAAGGGACGCCCAATTTGACCAGAGGATAGAATTTCAACCGTCTTGCTGACCAAGGGATGATGGCGGCGATGATGGCCCACCAATATCTTTTTCCCTGTTCGCCTTGATGCGGCGATCATCTGATCCGCTTCGGCCAAGGACGCGGCCACGGGTTTTTCAACCAGCACATGCAATCCACGTTCCAGCGCCGCAATGGTTAGGGGCGCGTGGGTATCGGTAGGCGTCGCCAATATAATCCCATCTGCCGCAACATCCACATCGTCCAAGGTGGCAAAACCCGGCGCATGGGGGGTGGTGCGATTTTCGACCACTGGGTCAATTATACCTGCAAGCGTCAAATCAGGGTGATCCAAGATGTGATTTAGATGGCGTTCACCAATCAATCCCGTTCCAGCAAGAAGAAGTTTTACCATTACATCACCGCCCCAATTTGCCATGGCACAAATTCATAATCACCCAATCCCTGTGCCTCAGACTTTGACGCCTCGCCCGAGGCGACGCGGAGGAACAATTCATAAATCTCACGGCCCTTTGATTGGATCGTTGCACCGCCTGTGATGATGTCCCCACAATTGATATCCATATCATCGACCATGCGTTCATACATCGCCGTATTGGTGGACAGTTTAATGGTTGGCGCGGGCTTTGATCCAAAGGCCGATCCGCGACCCGTGGTGAAACACACAAGGTTACAGCCCCCCGCGATTTGCCCCGTGACCGAGGCGGGATCATACCCGGGACTGTCCATAAATGTGAATCCCTGCGCACGAACAGGTTCGGCGTATTTATATACGCCCTTCAGCGGGGTTGTCCCCCCCTTGGCCGCCGCCCCCAGTGATTTTTCAAGGATGGTGGTTAGCCCCCCTTTTTTGTTTCCAGGGCTGGGGTTATTGTCCATCGATCCACGGTTTCGTGCGGTATAATCCTCCCACCAGTTGATCAGCCCGATCAGGCGATCCCCCGTTGCGCGATCGATCGCACGTTCTGTCAGCAGATGTTCTGCGCCATAGATTTCGGGCGTTTCGGCCAAAACCCCTGTACCCCCTTGGGCCACCAGCAAATCGCAGGCTTC
>CAXACF010000125.1:0-5787 GCA_963967125.1 uncultured Rhodobacterales bacterium
GCGGTGTTGGTTTACGGCGGTGCGGAGGAAGGTCATGTTTACCACACCTGGGATGTCAACAGGAGAGGGGAACGCCAAAAACAGGCCTGCGGCCGCACGCTCGTCTGGTTCCAATTCCAGCAGGTCTGCACCATCAAGGCTGGCGGAGCCACCTGTAACCTCATATCCATCTTTGCCTGACAACACGTAGGACAGGGTTGATTTGCCTGACCCATTCGGCCCCATAATCGCGTGCACCTTGCCCGCCTCAACGGTGAGATCGACACCCTTTAGGATTTCTTTGTCTTCCTCGGCCAACGATACTTGTAGGTTTTTGATTTCCAACATGTGGGTTTTCCTTTTTTCTAGCCTTCAAAGGCACGTAAGTGGTTGCGCAATTCATCCCGAGCATAATCCGCAAGCTGATCAAGTTCGCTGGATGACAATGCACGCAGTTCAGTTTTATTTTGACCTAGCCCACCGATCCTTCAAGTGAGATGGCAACCAACTGCTGGGCCTCCATCGCAAATTCCATTGGCAGCGCTTGAAGCACATCCTTACAGAACCCATTCACAACCAGCGCAACAGCCTCTTCTTCGTCCATACCGCGTTGGCGGCAATAGAACAGTTGATCATCATCAACTTTTGACGTGGTCGCCTCGTGCTCCACACGGCTCGAGTTATTTTTGACCTCGATATAGGGCACCGTATGTGCGCCACACTTATCACCGATCAGCAAACTGTCGCATTGGGTGTAATTCCGGCTGTTTTTCGCGCGTGGGTGCATAGTGACCAATCCGCGATAAGTGTTTTGGGCAACCCCCGCACTGATCCCTTTGGACACGATGCGCGATTTGGTATCTTTGCCCAAATGGATCATCTTGGTGCCTGTGTCGGCCTGCTGATGATTGTTCGCAATCGCGATGGAATAAAACTCGCCCTGCGATTCATCGCCGCGCAGGATGCAGGATGGGTATTTCCATGTTACCGCTGATCCTGTTTCAACTTGGGTCCACATCACCTTGGAACGGGCACCACGACAATCTGCGCGTTTGGTCACGAAATTGTAAATGCCGCCATTTCCGTTTTCGTCCCCTGGGAACCAGTTTTGGACGGTTGAATATTTAACTTCTGCATCTTCTTCGATGATGATTTCAACAACGGCCGCGTGCAGCTGTGCTGTGTCACGTTGTGGGGCCGTACACCCCTCTAGGTAGGACACATATGACCCTTTGTCCGCGATGATCAATGTACGTTCAAACTGACCCGTATTTTCCGCATTGATACGGAAATAGGTCGACAGTTCCATCGGACAGCGCACACCCGGTGGGATGTAAACAAAGGACCCATCCGAGAACACCGCGCTATTCAATGTCGCGTAATAGTTATCGGATACGGGAACGACCGACCCAAGGTATTTTTTCACCAATTCTGGGTGTTCGCGGATCGCCTCGGAAATCGAACAGAAAATGACGCCTGCCTTTTTCAATTCGTCTTGGAATGTTGTTCCAACAGAGACCGAGTCAAATACCGCATCAACGGCCACTTTTCGACCCTCAGCAGGTGCATCCTCTGCCCCTTCGATCCCTGCAAGGATCATCTGTTCCTTTAGCGGGATGCCCAGTTTTTCGTAGGTCGCCAACAGCTTGGGATCAACCTCATCCAATGATTTGGGTTTTTCAGCCATGGATTTTGGACGCGCATAGTAATATTGATCCTGAAAATCGATTTCAGGATAATTCACCATCGCCCATTTGGGTTCGTCCATTTGCGTCCAGCGTTCAAACGCAGACAGACGCCATTCGGTCATCCATTCTGGTTCGTCGTTTTTCTCGGATATCAAACGTACAATATCTGGGTTCACGCCCTTTGGCGCGTATTCCATTTCAATCTCAGTTTCCCAACCGTATTTGTAGGTGCTGACTTCACGCACGGCATCTACGGTTTCCTGATCGACGCCTTCTTTGACCTCAACTTGATCCAAAGTCACCTTATGGCTCCTTATACATTTGCGCCCTGACGGGCCATGAATTTTTCATATGCAGACGTCCATTTTTCAACAAACGTCATTACCTCTTCTTCGCTCGTTGTGGGGCCCAGTGACACACGCAATGCGCAGGCTGCGTCACCCTCATTATACCCCATCGCCATTAGCACACGGCTTGATTTCACCTTTCCACTTGAACAGGCAGATCCCGCCGACACCGCAAGCCCCGCAAGATCCATCTGCATCACCTGCGTTTCCCCCTTCCAACCTGGGGTGATCATGCATGTGGTGTTTGGCAAACGATTTGCGGTATTCCCGACAAAAATAGTTCTATTTGAGGATTGTGCAATGGCATTTTCTAGAATGTTTCTAAGTTTTTCAACTTTACCCCACACCCCTGCGTCCAAATCGCGAGCACAGGCCTCTGCCGCGGCGCCAAATCCCGCAATCCCAATGATATTTTCGGTGCCCGAACGCCGCCCCATTTCCTGACCACCCCCGCGCAATTGTGCGGCAATGTCAGTTCCCTTTTTCAAGATTAATGCGCCTACGCCTTTGGGACCGCCTAATTTATGGGCCGACACCATGGCCATCTGCGCACCTGACCAATCAAAGGCCACGTGCACCTTGCCAAAAGCCTGCGTCATATCCGATGCAAATATCCCCTCTGGCAAATCCTGAATGATGCCCGTTTCGGAATTCGCAAGCTGTAATGTGCTGCGCTCTGGGCGCGTCACATCCACCTTGCCCGTATCATCGACCGCCTGGTCAACGATACAATTTGCACTGACCGCCTCGTGTTCAATGTGGGAACAATGCACCTCTGCGCTAGCCAAACACAATGCTGCCGCCTCGGTCGCGCCAGAGGTGAATACGATATCGGCCGCCTGTGCGCCCATTGCAACCGCCACTTGTTCGCGCGCACGTTCCATGATCATTTTCGCCGCGCGCCCCTCTTGGTGAACGGATGAGGGGTTTCCAACCTCATCCATGGCCGCGATCATCGCCGCGCGTGCTTCGGGCCGCAGCGGAGCCGTGGCATTATAATCGAGATAGATACGCGCCATTACCTTGCACCGCCTACATCGGTGTCATCGTCATCATCCACAACTGCGAATAAGGATGGCACCGCAGGACAGGGCGCAATTTCATTTTCGATCACATCGGACAACCGCGTTTGATGCAGGAATACATAGACATGTGCGCTTAACCCCTCCCACATACGATTGCTTAGGGATTGCGCCTTGCTTCCTGATTGACCGCCTTGCGCACCTGCCCCTTTGTGAAGGGCGTCAATCGTTTCATCGACGGCGGACAAGATATCAACCACTCGAATTTCATGGGTAGACTTTGACAATTTATACCCACCGCCCGGGCCGCGCACGGATTCAACCAAACCACTGCGGCGCAGTTTTACAAACAGCTGTTCAAGATAGGCCAGTGAAACATCCTGACGGCGGGAAATATCCGATAGTGTCACCAAAACATCCCGTGGCTGCAGCGCGATATCGCACAGCGCCACCATTGCATACCGACCTTTTGTGCTGAGTTTCATCCCCGTTCATCCGCAATTTGATTGACCTTGGGCCTGTCAGGTCTTATTCCAACACGAAACCAAGTACAGCCCGACTGTATTTAGAATAATTCTAAGAAGGTTGAGCTAATTTGTCAAGAATTACCAACCACCTTTGAGGAGAGTATTTGCGCAATGCCCGAGGTGATTTTTCCAGGTCCTGATGGACGACTAGAAGGCCGCTATCATCCACAAAAAGACCGGGACGCCCCGATCGCGATTGTATTGCATCCACATCCACAATTCGGCGGCACCATGAACAACAAGGTGGTTTACAACCTGCACTATGCATTTTATAACATGGGCTTCACAGTTTTGCGGTTTAACTTCCGTGGTGTGGGGCGTTCACAAGGTGAATATGATCAGGGCATTGGCGAATTGTCGGATGCGGCGTCCGCCTTGGATTATCTGCAGTCGATGAACAACAACTCAAAACATTGCTGGGTTGCGGGCTTTAGCTTTGGGGCATGGATTGGCATGCAATTGCTGATGCGTCGCCCCGAAATCACAGGGTTTATTTCCGTGGCACCGCCCGCAAATATGTATGATTTCTCATTCCTTGCGCCCTGCCCGTCCTCTGGACTGATCATTAATGGTAGCGCCGACCGTATTGCGCCTCCTGCGGATACCGTTTCCTTGGTTGAAAAACTGCAGGAACAGCGCGGCATCACGATTACGCATACGGAAATGGATGGCGCTGGCCACTTCTTTGAAGAGCCGCACATGGACCCAATGATTGACCATGTGACCACCTATGTGAAACGTCGTCTGACCGAAAACACACGGTAATCCCATGCGCGTTGTTGAAGAGCTTGCCGACAATCTGGCCAAGGATGCGATTGAATTGGCCAATAAGCTGGGCAATGACGATGTGATTTATGAAACGGCCAAGGTATTGGTGGCAACCTCATCCACAATGGAAGAGGCCTATATGACATCAATTCGCGTGCGTCTGGCCGAACGACGCGCGCGCCGTTTTCTTGAGGAAAAGGCACAAGGAACCTAAACGCGGATCACTCTGCCACCTGTCCCAATAATGTGCCGTAAAACGTGTCCGCCGCAAATGCGCCCGCAAGGGTTTCATTTTGTTTTTCTGAATCAGTGTTGAAAAAACCGCCCTTTAACTCGGCCTGATCATTTAAAAATGTCACGTATCCGTGGCTGAATGATCCGTCCGAATTGATTGATGCCGCTACATCAATATTAAGATTACTTTCGTAGGTCGTTAACCGCGGAAACTCCGATCCCAAATTTACGTGCAAACCAATATCCACTGCCCCGCTAAACGTCTCGCTTCGGATATCAAGCAGCCCGTCATAGCGTAGGACAGTCTGCTGCCCGATCGGTTCCAAATTCCCTAAAACTTCGACAAAAGCTGTGTCGTCAAACTGCCCTGCAATCGCGACATAGTTTTGATCGCGTCGCGCAATGTAGGCATGATCGCTGCCTGTATGCTGCGCCAGATTATTTTGCCAATCTGGCGCAGCAAGTGTCCGCAGCACCCCATCAACTGAAACATGCATCTTATCTTCACTCAGAACCGTTGTTCCGCTTGAAAATGCGATGGGGGCAGGTGTTTGCACAGATATGCCACCTGCCGCGCCTGATCCGCCACCGCCACCACATCCGGCAACACATAATGTAAGACCAATGAGCACACAGTTGATTTTCATAAAATTTGGTTAAACTTGATAAGTTAACCAAACCCTAATTTAACCCTTTTTTTGGGATTTGCTTTCTTTCACCTTCACGGCCAGATCACGCGCAATGGCATAGGCTCCTTTGATTTTATCAGACTCTTTTGCCCAATCGCGGCGCACAACGATTTTGTTGTCCTTGATTTTGGCCAATCCCTTTTGATCCTGAATAAACTCGACCAACCCTTGGGGCGAGGCGAATTTGTCGTTGTGGAATTGAATGGTCGCGCCCTTAGGGCCACCATCCAATTTGGCGATCCCTGCCCGTTTACACATGGATTTGATCCGCACCACCAATAGCAAAGTGTTCACTTCGCGCGGCAGTTTGCCAAATCGGTCGATCAATTCGGCGGCGAACCCTTCGAGTTCAACCTTGGTGCTTAGACCCGACAAACGACGATATAACCCCAATCGCACATCCAAATCCGGCACGTAATCCTCTGGGATCAACACTGGGACGCCCAAATTGATCTGTGGGGCCCATTGATCATCCGCCGCCGACAATCCTTCCAATTCGCCCGATTTGATTTTGGCAATCGCCTCTTCCAACA
>CAXACF010000126.1:0-5736 GCA_963967125.1 uncultured Rhodobacterales bacterium
ATTCAAGGCCGAACCGAGGCAACGGGCCGTGGTGTCCAATATGCGCTGCGCGAATTTTTCCGCCATCCCGAAGATATGAAAGCCGCAGGTCTAGACGGTAGTCTGGATAACAAACGCGTTGTTGTTCAGGGGTTGGGGAATGTGGGGTATCACGCAGCAAAGTTCCTGCAAGAAGAGGACAGCTGCCTGATCACAGGGATTATCGAACGTGATGGCGCATTGACCAATGATGATGGGATTGATGTAGAAGCTGTTCGCGCCCACATCATGGCAACAGGCGGCGTCAAAGGATTTGACGGCGCGACATATGTCGAAAACGGATCAACCGTCCTTGAAAAGGCCTGTGATATCCTAATCCCTGCGGCACTAGAAGGTGTTATAAACCTTGATAACGCTGCGCGCATTGATACCAAGGTGATTATCGAGGCGGCGAACGGTCCTGTGACCGCAGGTGCGGACGAAATTCTGCGGGACAAGGGTGTTGTTATTATCCCAGATATGTATGCAAACGCAGGTGGTGTGACAGTATCCTATTTCGAATGGGTCAAAAACCTAAGCCATATTCGCTTCGGTCGCATGCAGCGTCGTGAAGAAGAGGCGCGTAACAACTTGCTTGTGGCCGAGTTGGATCGTTTGGACCAATACCTGGGTGATCGTTGGTCCATGACACCTGAATTTAAAGAGCAATATTTGCGCGGCGCGGGTGAATTGGAATTGGTGCGTTCAGGTTTGGATGACACCATGCGCATCGCCTATCAACAAATGTCCAAAGCTTGGCACAGCCGTGATGATGTCAAGGATTTGCGGACGGCTGCCTTTATGCTGGCGATTGACAAAATCGCTGCTGGCTATCGCGCCAAAGGGATCTAAACAAAAAAAGGCGCGTATCAATTACGCGCCTTTTTCTTTTATTACCTAGTCCGTTATCTGCGGCGATCGCGGCGACTATTCATCGGTTGGAACGCCACGCCGACGTGCGCTTCGCAATAGGGTTTGCCAGTTTGCGTTGGCAAACCGCAGAACCAGAAATCAGGTGTCGCAGGATCGCCCACAGGCCATTTGCATGTCCGCTCTGTCAGTTCTAGCAAAGTCAGCTTTTTCGCTTTCTTTTCGATTTCGCTAACACGCGCCAATGCCTCTGGGCTGATTTCATTTGCGGATGGCTGCGGTGGTAACGGCTGACCTGCTGGAATGATTTGACGACGCAGCGGTGTCACGTTTGATGGCTTTTCCGCGGCGGGTTCCGCGGCCTTGGGCGCGGGCGCCTCTTTTGGTGCTGCTGCCTTGGCTTCTGCCTTTGGCGCTGCCTTCGGCTTTGCCTCTGACTTGGCAGAGGAATTTGATGTCGCACGATTTGATAGGCCCAGACGGTGCACCTTACCAATCACCGCGTTGCGCGTAACACCGCCCAATTCTTTGGCGATCTGGCTGGCGGATTGTCCTTCGCCCCACATCTTTTTCAGAATTTCAACACGTTCATCGGTCCAAGACATCGCGGCTTCCTATCAAAATGGTGACATAGGTTCGTCACCTAACATTTTTCAGTGTTCTATCATATCAATTGAACGGCGAAGTACAAGGCATCATGCCAATTTGTTCGCATTCTTTCCCTAAGATGCGCCACGTTCGGATGCGGCGGGAATAAGTTGTTGCGCAGCACCTGCCAACAAAAGGTAAATTGATGTGATCATAAGGCCATAATGCGCCCAACTTTGTGGGTCAAATGACACCCATGCGGCCCATCCTGCACAGATTGTCCAAAACGCCCCCATCGGCAGCGAGACCACGCGCCAGCGTTTTGTGCGTGTTGGATGGATGAATTTGATCGGCAAAAACATCGCGATTGCCAAAACCGTTGTGACACTCAGGATGACCCAATCAGGCGGCGTCAGGCCAAAGAACACGATGACGACCATGTTCCAGCAACCCGGGAATCCGCGAAACGAATAATCCTCGGTCTTCATCCCACCATCTGAAAAATACATCGCAGATGAAAATGTGATCAGGATCAGAACATACCACGCATGCCATCCATCCAGTAGATGCGCCTGAAACAATGCGAATGCGGGAATAAACACATAGGTCAGATAATCAATGATCATGTCCAACAGCGCACCGTCAAAGCGTGGGGCGTTGGTTTTCACATCATATTTGCGCGCCAGTGGCCCATCGATGCCATCCACGAAAAACGCAACAACAAGCCATAGGAACATCACAGGCCAATCGTGATTTGCCGCTGCCAACAGCGCCAGCATCGCAAAAACAGCACCGCTGGCAGTAAGAAGATGCACCGAGAGTGCGCGTAGTCGTAAATTCATCTGCATCCTATGCGGGATTTTTGCATGATCCGCAATGCGTAATCGCCTAGGCCTTGGGGTGGGTGGATTTGTAAACATCCAATAGACGCGCGGTATCAACGCCCGTGTAATGCTGTGTGGTTGAGAGGGAGGCATGCCCCAACAGTTCTTGGATGGCCCGTAAATCACCCCCTGCATTCAACAGGTGCGTCGCAAAGCTGTGGCGCATGGCGTGTGGGGTAACAGATGCGGGCAATCCCAGTTGATGACGCACGTTTTGGATGGCGCCTTGAATGATGCGCGGGTTTAGCGCGCCCCCCCGTACCCCTACGAACAATGGCCCGTCCCCCGTCAATGCATAGGGGCAAAGCGTACGATAGTGTTCCACCGCGTCCCGCGCAGCGTCAATTACGGGGACAATTCGGGTTTTCCCACCTTTACCGATAATCCGCAGACTGTCGGGGAGGGGGATGTCGCGGCAGGTCAGTGACAAGGCCTCTGATATCCGCAGCCCGCAGCCATAAAGCAGGGTGACAACCGCCATGTCCCGCGCACCCACCCAATCTGATGGGGATTGCAACTCAACCGTTTCTAACACCTGCGCGGCGGCATCCTCGGCCAGGGGGCGGGGGAGTTTTGCCTGAAACTTGGGTGATTTCGCGGCCAGAACCACCGTTGGATCAAACTCCAATTGACGGGCAAGCCATCTGTAAAAACTTTTCACCGCAGACAATTTTCTCGCCAAAGTGCGGGATGTCACGCCCTGTTTGCGTTCATTGGCCATCCACGCGCGAATATCGGTGTTGTAGACCCCGCGCAAACTGTCGCTGCCGGCCTCGCCCGTGTGAACCGCTATAAAGGCACAGTAATCTTGGACGTCGCGTTGATAGGCTTTGATTGTGTTGTCACTGCTGCCTTTGGTGGCGCGTGACACATCTAACCATGTGTTGATATAGGTGCTGACTTCCTCAGAAATCATACCAGCCAGCGACGCAGCACGCGTTCCAGCACACCCGCAAAGAACGACAGAAGATCAGTCGCCTGTTGCGGGGAAAATTGTTTTGCATCCACACTGCCAAATGCGGCCATCGCAGAAGGGCGCGTACCGCCCAGTGACAGATGTAATGCGGCTTCTGATAAGATGGGCGCAGATTGTTCACCATAAACCTGGGAGGCACCGCGTGGTGCTGGGCGCACAACGACATTGGAACTGAGCGTGCCGTGGCCCTGTGTCATATAGGATTGCACAAAACCCGGCCCCTCAACCCCGATCATCGGGTGCAGATTACTCAGCGTTTGGGCCTGCGCCGTGTCAACAGCACGTGTTTCGAATATGATGCGGATTGTGTCCACGCGCAGGATTTGCGCGACGTCATCATTCAGAATGCTTAGAAAGGCGTCAAAGGACTCTGCATCCATCATTCGCAATACGGCGCGATGAATTTGATTTGTGCCCGCTAGGTTGTCATAGGCGGCGGCAATCACGCTTTTGTGGGTGTCTTCGAGACGGTCCAAACGCTCTTCAAGGCGCTGCATCGCCAATCCGCGCAGGTCAATCACATTCGGCCCGCGCGCCTGATCATTTGCAGAAATCAACGCACGCATCACGTCATCATCATCCAAGATGACATCAGGCTGTGCCAAGATTTTATCTTTTAAAACGCGATCCATCGTGCCTATCCACCTTACCCGATTGGCTTAACCTATCGCGATTTATCCACAGATTACAGGATTTTTTGACCTGTGTCCGCGATATCGGCCAAGAATGCTGCCAAACCTTTGTCGGTCAATGGGTGGTTTGCAAGCGATTTGATCACAGCCGGTGGCGCGGTGACAACATCTGCACCAATCAAGGCACATTCTGAGACATGGTTGGTCGTACGTACAGAAGCCGCAAGGATTTCTGTGTCAAATCCGTAGTTGTCATAAATCGTGCGAATGTTTTCGATCAATTCCAAACCATCTAGGTTGATGTCATCCAAACGTCCGATGAAGGGCGAAATAAACGATGCGCCTGCTTTTGCGGCCAGCAACGCTTGGTTTGCAGAAAAACAAAGGGTGACGTTCACCATGTGTCCTTCGGACGACAATGTTTTACATGCTTTCAACCCGTCCCATGTTAGGGGCACTTTGACGGCGATGTTGGGTGCGATTTCAACCAACTTGCGCCCTTCGGCGATCATGGTGTCCGCATCTGTTGATGTGACTTCGGCGCTGACGGGGCCAGATACCATTGCACAGATTTCTTTCGTCACTTCAATAATGTCACGCCCTGATTTTTTGATCAAAGATGGGTTGGTTGTTACACCATCCACCATGCCCAAATCATTCAGTTCACGAATTTGATCGATTTCTGCTGTGTCGACGAAAAATTTCATAGTTGTGGTCCTTGTTTGGATTGGCCTAAGGTTGGGAGTGCTTTAGCCTAAGTCGTGTTTTTATAAAAGCCCTCAGTCGCCCTGATGTCAGAAAGTCCTGAATTTTTCCATGAATCCCAGTTGGTGTCGGTCCTGACCACCCAACCCATTGATCGTGTGCTGGATTATAAGGCACCCGAAGGCGGATGTTTTCTGGGCGCATTTGTCGAGGTCCCCTTGGGCCCCCGCAAGGTGTTGGGCGTTGTTTGGGGGGCGGGACTTGGGGGATATGATCCCGCGAAAATCAGATCCGTAAATCGCGTATTAGATGTGGCACCGATGACGCGTGCGATGCGTGAATTTTTGATCCGCGCGGGCGAATACACATTAACCCCAATGTCTGTGATGTTACGCCTCGCCACCCGCGCACCGGGTTTAATGGATCCCCCCAGCATGCGGCGGGTCTATCAGTTAAACGATGCATTTGAGGGTGGAAAAATGACCCCCGCCCGCGAACGTGTCCTGGGTGTGATGGAGGATTTCGCAGACGCGGTATTCACATTGAAGGAATTAGCCGATTTGGCCGAGGCATCGACATCGGTGATCAAGGGATTGGTGAAACTGGGCGCGGTGTTAGAGGTGGATCGCCCACGCGATATGCCATTTCGCCCCCTTGATCCCGATTTTGCAAGCAAAGATCTTACCGATGTTCAGGCGGATGCCGCCGCGCAACTCGTCGCCCGTGTAAAGCAGCGTGAATATTCAACAACCCTCTTGCGGGGCGTGACGGGATCAGGAAAAACCGAAGTATACCTAGAAGCGGTCGCTGAAACCTTGCGACATGGGCGGCAGGCATTGGTTTTGTTGCCCGAAATCGCACTGACATCCGAATTCCTAACACGGGTTGTTGAACGTTTTGGAGAAAATCCAGCGGAATGGCACTCGGGCGTTACAATGACCGAACGCCGCCGTATTTGGAAAATGGTGGGGCAAGGGGGCGCACAATTGGTAATTGGTGCGCGGTCGTCCCTTTATCTGCCATTTCGGGATTTGGGTTTGATTGTGGTCGATGAAGAACATGA
>CAXACF010000127.1:0-5714 GCA_963967125.1 uncultured Rhodobacterales bacterium
TTATGGTAAAAACCCGATCTAGGGATTTACTATTTGCGTAATTATTTTTTTGCGAGTGATTTAACATACGCCTTACCCAGTTTTCCGATCTTGCAATGCGCGTGCTGATTTATGCGGCACAAAATCCAGATGAACGCTTTACAATTGATGACGTAAACCAAGTTCACAATGTTTCACGTGGCCATCTGATGAAAGTGGTGAACACACTGACACGTTCTGGACTGCTTATGGCGCATCGAGGACGAAATGGCGGATTAAAACTCGCACGCTTACCCGAAAGTATTTCTTTAGCTGAGGTATTGGCCCTTACGGAACCTGATTTTGCGTTGGCTGAATGTATGCGTGATGCGGATGATTGCCCATTGGTGGGGCGCTGCAAACTGCCGAATGTTTACGGCAATGTATTAAAGGCATCTATGCAAGCACTAAAATCGCAGACGTTGAAAGATGTTTTGCCAGCAGAACCCGCATAATCATTTTTGCGGCAACACGAACCCATTTGTCATGAGAATGTCTGCAAATCTGTCGGACACAAGGACATCATAAAAGTTTTGCGTATTGCGGCTCGACTTTGTTCCGACAAGAGCGGCATGATATTCAATTGAACTGTGACTGCGTGCGGGCAATTGTTCGACAATCTTTACATCCCTTGATGCAACCGCATCGCTAAAATAAACCAGACCAAAATCGACTTGCCCCAATTCCACAAGGCGAAGTGCAGAGCGCACATTGTCGGTTTGAACGACTTGTTTTTGCAGTTTGTCCCAAAGATCATAGTGATCCAACACTTCTTTGGCATAAATTCCCGCTGGGACTGAACCAATCATCGCAGTAGCGATTAGAGAGTTTGAATCCCACTGACGTTCCAAAATCGATACGCCAGCGTCCACGCCAGTGCGCGCGACCAAAACCATCGCATTTTCGGCAATCACTGAAACCGAGTTCGGGTTCAATAGATTGCGATTTAACAAATGGTCCACCCAGCTTTTGTTTGCCGAAATGAATATATCAGCGGGTGCGCCATGTTGAATTTGCCGCGCAAGCGTTGATGTTCCTGCGACTGAAACCTGAACTTTAATACCCGTTTCAGCGGTATAATTCTGAGCGAGTTCCGTAATTGCATTTTGCAAACTTGCTGCAGCAAAAATATTGATTGGTCGTTCGCTTGCGAAACCGAAACTGGCCACGCAACAGAGCCAAAAAGCCAATGAATAGATGCGCATTCCAATACCCATTGTTCGCCCTATTTTTCACCCGCTATATGCAATGCTGTGTTTGAAGTTTTCAACACCTGCCGTACACGCTTATCAGGGTCAATGTCGGTAACAAAATGATCAATTTTCGATAAATCAGCAATCTTGATCGGCGCTGTGCGCAAAAATTTTGAACCATCTGCAACCAATACCGATGTCCGCGCGGATTGCAGAATGATGCGACTTGCCTCAACCTCTTGATCGTCAAAATCAAACAGCTCGCCTTCTTCACCCAGCGCAGAGCAACCAATAATTGCGTAATCGAATTTAAACTGCCTGATCGTTTGATTGGTAAACGGACCAACCAGACCACCATCGCTGGGACGCAGCGCACCACCTGTAACAATCACATCAACCTCTGGTGCGTCGCCCAGAACCGTCGCAATATTCATGTTATTGGTAACCACCAACAAACCTTTGTGATTTTGCAAACGTCTGGCAACGGCCTCGGTCGTTGTGCCGATGTTTAAAAAAACCGAACATTCGTTTGGGATCATCTGTGCGCAGTACTCTGCAATGACCGATTTTGAGTCACTATTCAGGCTGCGGCGTTCGTCATAGGCAATATTCACTGTACCAGAAGCTAAAATTGCCCCGCCATGTACACGTTCAATCCGCCCCATGTCGGCAAGATCGGATAAATCGCGCCGAATGGTCTGAACGCTCACGCCAAAACGTGTCGCCAATTCCTCGACTTCCACGCGGCCAGACGTTCTTATTAGATCCAGAATTTCGGGATGCCTAAGGGACATCGACATATGTGTAACCCTCTTTTTCAGCAGCATAATCTAAGTTTGCCAAGCGTCAATATTCGAACAATATGGACAACGTTATTTGCTTACATATACTCGCTCCGAAAAGGGAGTTGAAAGATGACATTTGTATTGGCAATCGATCAAGGAACAACATCAAGCCGCGCGATCTTATTTGATCAAGAAATGAAAATTTGTGGCATTTCGCAAAAGGAATTTACGCAACATTTTCCGAATTCTGGCTGGGTCGAACATGATGCGTTTGATTTGTTGAACACAACTTTGGAAACCTGTCGAAATGTCATTGCAGACGTCGGAATAAACCCGGCTGAGATCGCGGCCATTGGGATCACCAACCAACGTGAAACAACAATCATTTGGGACAAATCAACGGGCCAACCCATTCATAACGCTATAGTATGGCAGGATCGGCGCACATCCGAAATGTGCGAAACACTGCGCGCAGACAATCATGAAGAAATGGTAACCGCCACAACAGGTTTGCTTTTGGATCCCTATTTTAGTGGAACCAAAGTTGCATGGCTACTCGACAATGTTGATGGTGCACGTGATCGGGCAAAGTCTGGCGAACTCCTGTTTGGCACTGTGGATTCTTGGTTGGTTTGGAGCCTAACAGGTGGAACATCACATGTAACGGATGCCACAAACGCCGCACGTACATTACTGTATGACATTCACAACGGAGAATGGTCGGAACAGATTTGTGATCTATTGGATATTCCGATCTGCATGCTGCCAACGGTGATGGACAGTTCAGCTGATTTTGGCGTGGTGTCAGAAGATGTGTTCGGTGCTGAAATCCCAATTCTGGGGATCGCGGGCGATCAACAGGCGGCAACTGTCGGTCAGGCCTGTTTTGAACCAGGTATGCTAAAATCAACCTATGGAACAGGGTGTTTTGCGCTGTTGAATACAGGGGACACACCTGTTCAATCCTCAAACAAAATGCTGACAACAATTGCCTATCAACTGAATGGCAAACCAACGTATGCGCTTGAGGGATCGATATTCGTCGCTGGCGCTGTGGTGCAATGGCTGCGTGATGGGCTGAAAATTATTGAACATGCCGGGGAAACACAGGCACTGGCAGAATCTGCTGATCCGATGCAAAACGTGATCATTGTTCCAGCGTTCACCGGACTGGGCGCTCCTTATTGGAACGCAAACTGCCGCGGCGCAACCTTTGGCCTAACGCGCAATAGCGGTCCCGCAGAATACGCAAAAGCAGCCTTAGAAAGTGTTGGGTTTCAAACGCGCGATCTGTTGGATGCCATGAAATCCGATTGGGGCAGCAGCGGGGATCAGGTCGTGCGCGTTGATGGGGGCATGTCTGCATCCAATTGGACAATGCAATTTCTGGCCGATATCACAGGCGCTGTTGTGGATCGTCCAACAATTTTGGAAACCACAGCACTTGGGGCGGCTTGGCTGGCTGGGTATCGCGCGGGTATTTATCCAAATCAGGAAGAGTTTGCCAAAACTTGGCAACGCGATGCGCAGTTTAATCCAAATATGGCAGATGATATGCGTTCCGAACGTTACGCGGCATGGAAACGCGCTGTAAACGCGACATTGTCTGTTTAAAGCGGATCAGTACGATGCAGCGTCACCCGTTTTCCACCATGTGGCACGGGTGGCAGGGATGGCAAAAACGGCAAACCCGTTGCCTTGGCCAATCCGCCATCTGTCGTCAGAATGCCAACTTTCCAACTCTTAAAGCGCGTTTTTAGTGTTTGACCCATCGCACCATAGAGCGAAAACAACATTTTGCGTTCACCGATGCGACCGCCATATGGTGGATTAATAATCACAATTCCCGCAGGCGCATCTGGCGGTTCAAGATCACTAATCGCGGCATGTTGAAACTGTATCATGTCGCCAACCGCTGCACGATTGGCATTATCCTGCGAAAGGCGGATTGCACCCATATCGCGATCAAATCCGAAAAACTGGCCCAAAACCTGCTTTGGCTGTGCGCTTTGTTTCAATTGATCCCATTTACCCTGATCGAATGAAGCAAGTTTTTCAAAGGCAAATGAACGCGACCGCCCTGGGAACAAACCCGCAGCTTGTTCAGCCGCCTCAATCGGAAATGTCCCAGAACCGCACATAGGATCAACAACTGCCTGCGATCCATCATATCCCATTTGTCGCAAAAATAATGACGCCAGCGTTTCGCGCATGGGCGCTTTGTTCAATGCCTCTTTATGTCCACGAATATGCAGTGCGGGGCCACTTGTATCGATTGAGAATGTGCAAAAATCATCAAAAATCCGCACCTTTAGTACGAGCTCGGCCTCTGGCGAAATCTCCACACCTGCAGTTTCATTTATAGCACGTTCAATGCGTTGTGTGGCCGCGCCCGCATGATAAATCCGTGATTTGCGCGTCGTCGTTTCAACACGAATGGGAACATCGGCGCGCAAAAAATCACCCCACGGAAATTTACGTGACCGTTTATCAAGTTGGGCCAAATGCATTGCGCGAAAACCACCCAACCTTACCAGCACACGGGTGGCACCACGCAAACATAGGTTGGCGCGCCAAACGTCCTGCCAATTTCCGTCAAATTCAACGCCACCACTGACGACTTCGGCGCTGGAAAAGCCTAGTTCAACCGCTTCTTCCAGCAGCACATGTTCCAAGGATGGCGGTGCCACCAGAAATATTTTCAACGCAGTATTCATGAGCGTCACCTAACAGGGTCTGCAGGAGTTGACGAGAGATAGTTAATCAAACGTTATTGAAACACGACCAAATGCACCAAAATCTGCGTCAATCTTTGAACCAGAGGGGCATTCAATTGGTCGGATAAAAGATCCAGACAAGACAATATCACCTTTGCGCAGACCCTGATCATATTGCGCAAGGCGGCGCACCAACCACACCATGCTTTCGACTGGATCGTTTAATACACCCGCACCCAGTCCTGTTTCTTCAACTTCGCCATCACGATGCACAATGGCACCAACCCAGCGCAGATCAAAATCAGTTATGTTGTGTTTTTCTGCGCCCAATACCACACCAGCATTTGCGGCATTATCGGCGATGGTATCAAACACAGTGCGCGTTTTTCCCGTTGCTGGATCAACGCGTTTTATGCGTGTGTCCAGGATTTCAAGACTTGGCGCGACATAGTCAGTTGCTGCAATAATATCCTGTCCCGACACCTCAGCACCTGCGATATCATCTGACATCACAAACGCGATCTCTGCCTCAACACGCGGCTGTATGAAATGCCCCGCTGGAACATGTGCATCATTTTCAAACGCCATGTCGTCAAATAAGATGCCGCTATCAGGAATATCGATGTTTAAGGCGTATTGCATCGCCTTTGACGTCAGTCCAATTTTCCAACCAATAATGCTGCGTCCAGATTCCTGTTTATGATCCACCAAGGCGGATTGTATGGCATAGGCGTCATCCATATCCATATCTGGATGTGCCAATGACAAAATCTCGATCTGTGTTCGATTGGCCTCTGCTTCAAACAGTTGTTCGGCGGCTGCGCGAATGTCTGAAGGCGACATCATGCGTGTTCATCCGCAATCGTGTTTGTCAGGGTTCCGATCCCCTCAGCAGTCACCGTTACAACATCGCCCGGTTTCAAAAACTGCGGCGGAGCGATGAACTGAAACAGCACCTCCGCGTCCAGATTGTACGGCCACAGGAAGCCGCGATCGAGCGT
>CAXACF010000128.1:0-5684 GCA_963967125.1 uncultured Rhodobacterales bacterium
GCCAACATCATCGGTTCAGGTCCGCAGATAAAGGCGGTGTCCATCGCCGCAATATCAATCCAATGCTTGAACAAAAGATCACATTTTTCCTGATCAACGCGTCCCTGAAACAGATCAATATCCTGCGCATCGCTTTCCAGTATATGCAGGATCGTCAAACGTCCCATGAATTGGTTTTTCAGATCTTCAAGATCTTCTTTGAACATGATCGTGTTCACACCGCGATTGGCGTAAACCAGCGTGAATTTCGACTGCGGTTCGGCGCGCAGCGTGGTTTTAAGGATCGACAAAACTGGTGTAATTCCCGATCCACCCGCAAACCCGATATAGTTTTTTTCGCGTTCAGGCTCGATTGCCGTGTGGAAATTTCCCATGGGCGGCATCGCCTCAACCCTCATTCCGGGGGTAAGCGTATCATTCGCCCAGTTGGAAAAGGCCCCGCCCTCGACACGTTTGATCCCAACCCGCAACCCCTCGCCCTTGCCTGCGCAGATGGAATAAGAGCGACGGATTTCCGTGCCCTCAATCTCTTGGCGAAATGTCAGATACTGGCCTTGGGTGAAATCAAACGCCTCTGCCCCCTCTTCGGGGCGCAGAGACACGACAATCGCGTCACGGATCGTATTTTCAACATCGGTCACGATCAGGGAATGAAATTTTGCCATTCGTACGCTCCTAAATGCATTTGAAGTAATCAAAGGATTCGCGGCACTCTTCGCACCGCCAATGCGCCTTGCAGGGGGTGGACCCGAATTGCGACACAAGGCTGACCGCCCCTGCACCGCAGATGGGGCAGGCCTCTGGCTGTCCCTTGGGACTGGGTGGTGCGATGCCATAGTCTTTCAATTTCGCCTTGCCCTTGTCGGACATCCAATCGGTGGTCCAGGGGGGCGAAATTTGCTGATTGATGATCACCTGTTCGATCCCATGATCCCGCATGGCTGTGCGCACATCTTCTTCGATCACGCGGGTTGCGGGACATCCCGAATACGTGGGACTGAGCGTGATGCGCAATCTATCGCCCTGATAGGCGACATCGCGCACGATCCCCAAATCCACCAAAGAGATGACGGGGATTTCAGGATCAGGCACCTGATCCAACCACTGCCAAACTGCGTCAATATCAGGGGTCGTTACCACGTTGCCCCCGGATAGGCACGTTGTAACCACTGCATCTGCGTTAGCAGGTGGCCCAAATGTTCGCTGTGGCGTTTGCCCGAACGCCCGCCTGAATGGGCAAATGTTGTTTCAGGAGTAACTAGGGTTGCTTCGCTCAACACGGCTGTTGTGCGCGCCTCAAACCCAGCGCGTAATTCAGATGGTAATGGAGCAATGCCCGCATCGCTCAATGCATGATCGCCCGCATCCGTTTCAAACAATTCGCCGGCAAATGTCCATTGATCATCAAGTGCTGCCTGCATGCGCGCATGGCTTTCTTCGCTGCCATCGCCCAATGCGATCACTGTGCTGGCAGAGCGTTCAACGTGATACTCAACCTCTTTCAATGATTTGGCGGCAATCGCGGCGATCCGTTCGTCCACGCTGCTGACCAACCTGTTCAGCAGTTCCACGTGATAGGCATCAAACAAAAATTGCCGCATCATTGTTTGGCCAAAATCCCCGTTTGGACGTTCAACCAAAATGGCATTTCGAAAATCCCATGCATCGCGCAGCATGGCCAAATCATCGGCGCTGCGCCCTGAGCCTTCAACCGTGGCTGCTAGGCCCAACCACATCTGTGTCTGCCCCAGCAGATCCAGCGCGATGTTGGCCAGGGCGATATCTTCTTCGATAATCGGCGCGTGTCCGCACCATTCGCTGATGCGGTGCGATAGGATAAGGGTATTGTCCCCCTGCCGAAGCAGGAATTCAAACAAATGATCACCCATTACATGGCCCCTACATCATCGGGAATGTCAAAGAATGTTGGATGGCGGTATACTTTGGATTGCGAGGGTTCATACATTGGCCCTTTGTCTGATGGGGAGGAGGCGGTGATTTTTTCCGCCTCAACCACCCAGATGCTGACGCCCTCATTTCGGCGCGTGTAAACGTCACGCGCATTTTTGATGGCCATTTCCGCATCTGGTGCATGCAGCGATCCGACATGACGATGTGACATGCCATGCTGACCGCGGATAAAAATTTCCCAAAGCGGCCATTCCGTGCGGGGGGATGTGTCTTGATCACTCATTCTGCGGCCACCTTCGATGCGGCGGCACGAGCCGCTTTTTTGCGGGCATGTGCCATCATACCATCCCGCACCCACTGTCCGTCATCCCATGCCTTATTGCGGGCCTCTAGGCGCTCTTTGTTGCAAGGGCCGTTTCCGTTCAACACCTCAAAAAATTCGCTCCAGTCGGGTTCGGAAAATTCATAATGACCTGTTTCTGGATTTAGGCGCAGGTTTTCGTCAGGCACAGTTAACCCCAGATACTCCGCCTGTGGCACCGTTTGATCCACAAATTTTTGGCGCAATTCATCGTTTGAATTAATCTTGATACGCCATTTCATGGATTGCGCGGAATGCACGCTTTCTTTGTCAGAGGGGCCAAACATCATCAGCGACGGGTACCAATACCGGTTCAACGCATCCTGCGCCATGCGCTTTTGCGCCTCTGATCCTTGGGCCATTTTCATCATGATGTCATAGCCCTGACGCTGATGAAAACTTTCTTCTTTACAGATGCGCACCATCGCGCGGGCATAGGGACCGTATGATGTGCGCTGAAGCGGCACCTGGTTCATGATGGCCGCGCCATCCACCAACCACCCAATCGCGCCAATATCGGCCCATGTCAGTGTTGGATAGTTAAAGATCGACGAATATTTCATGCGTCCATCCAACAACATCTCGGTCAACTCATCGCGGCTGACGCCCAGTGTTTCCGCCGCACAATAGAGGTATAGGCCATGTCCCGCCTCATCCTGCACCTTGGCCAGCAAAATCGCCTTGCGTTCCAAGGTTGGGGCGCGGGTGATCCAATTGCCCTCGGGCAGTTGTCCCACGATTTCCGAATGCGCGTGTTGCGAGATCTGACGGATCAGGGTTTTGCGATAGCCTGCAGGCATCCAATCCTTTGGTTCAATCTTTTCACCTGCATCAATGCGGGCTTGGAAGGCGTCCAATTCAGGACCGTTATCCGTATTTTCCGACTTTACCATTTGTGCATACATCAGATCACTCCTTATACACGTTCTAAAATAAGGGCGGTTCCCTGCCCCACACCGACGCACATGGTGCAAAGCGCATAGCGCCCGCCACGTCGTTTCAATTCATGCGCCGCACCCAAAACAAGGCGCGCACCCGACATCCCCAATGGATGGCCCATCGCAATGGCACCGCCATTTGGATTGACGCGCGCATCATCATCCTGAATGCCCAAGGCGCGCAACGTGGCCAATCCTTGGCTTGCGAAGGCCTCATTCAATTCAATAATGTCCATGTCTGCAATCGTTAGGCCGGCACGTGCCAGTGCCTTTTGGCTGGCTGGAACGGGGCCAATGCCCATAACGCGCGGCGCAACGCCCGCAGAGGCCATGCACACCACCCGCGCCATTGGCGTCAATCCATGGGACTGCACCGCCGCGGATGAGGCCAGTAAAAGTGCCGCTGCGCCATCGTTCACACCGCTGGCATTGCCCGCAGTGACCGATTTTTCCGCGCCATTGATGCCGCGCAATTTCCCCAAACTTTCTACTGTCGTTTGGGGGCGTGGATGTTCATCTGTATCAACAACAATGGGATCCCCCCGACGTTGCGGGATGCTGACAGAACACAATTCATCTGCAAACCGACCCGCCGCCTGCGCCGCCGCCCAGCGTTCCTGAGAGCGCAGGGCAAAGGCGTCCTGATCCGCGCGACTGATCCCATAATCATCAGCAACATTATCTGCAGTTTCGGGCATGCTGTCGGTGCCATAAGTGACATCCATTTTCGGGTTCACAAAACGCCACCCAATGGTTGTGTCATATACCGCATTGCTGCGGGAAAATGCAGTTTCCGCCTTGGGCATCACAAACGGGGCGCGTGACATGCTTTCAACGCCGCCTGCGATCACCAATTCGTAATCCCCCGATTTAATCCCACGCGCGGCAAAACCAACGGCGTCCATACCACTGGCGCACAAACGGTTTACAGTGATCCCTGGCACATCCTGCGGCAGTCCCGCCAGCAATGCCGCCATGCGGGCAACGTTGCGATTATCTTCACCCGCTTGGTTCGCATCGCCGTAAATAACCTCATCCGTTTGGGACCAGTTAACCTGCGGATGACGCACCATCAGTTCCGCAATTGGCAAGGCCGCCAAATCATCTGCACGCACGGATGAAAGTGCGCCGCCAAATTTCCCAATTGGGGTGCGAACCCCGTCACAGATAAATGCGTCCAATGCCATTTTCCTTTGTTCTACTTAAAAATAACACGATTCACAGAGCCACTCAAGATTTATGTTACGAAATATTTTAACTAAAATATTTCTGTAACGCATTTCTGGCCTTGCTCTTTTCAACCAACTTTGAAACCATCAAGATGAGAGTTTGAGGAGCCTTCTTGACCAAAATTGCATGCATCGGCGAAGTCATGATTGAACTGTCCCTGCAAACGACAGAGACAGCGCAAATTGGCATCGCAGGCGACACATACAACACCGCCGTTTATTTAGCGCACCTGCTAAAGGATCGCGCAGAGGTTCATTATGTAACTGTGTTGGGTCAGGATGCGTTTTCTGATCGGATTTTGGCACATATGCAAACCCACGGAATTGCCCAAAATTTCGTGGCGCGTCATCCAGCAAAAACACCTGGGCTATATGCAATCGAAACAGATGATCAGGGCGAACGACGGTTTAGCTATTGGCGATCTGACAGTGCCGCACGCACGTTATTTGGACCCGAATGCACAATTGACCTGAACATACTTTCACAGTTTGATTTGGTCTATGTTTCGGGCATATCCTTGGCTATCTTACCGCCCACCCAACGGCACGCCCTGATTGAAGCGTTGATATATTATCAGGCACGCGGTGGCACAGTGGCCTATGACAGCAATCATCGCCCGAAACTGTGGGAAAGCCCCGAAATCGCGCGTGAAACAAATGCGGTAATGTGGGATTTTGCAACGCTTGCCCTGCCTTCGGTCGATGATGAAATGCATATTTTCAACGATGCAGATGCATCGGATGTGATTGCACGCCTGTGCAAACATGGGCCACGTGTTGGCGCACTGAAACACGGAAATTTGGGCCCATCTGATTTGGAACAAAGCTCTGTGCACACCTATAGTGCGGTCGAAACCGTCGTGGATTCGACCGCAGCAGGAGACAGCTTTAACGCGGGCTTTTTGGCAGGTTACATTGCGGGTACATCCGTGGGCGAACGCCTGATACAGGCACATGATTTGGCAGCACGGGTGGTGCAGCACCGCGGCGCAATTTTACCTGATGGGGAACTGGCGCGTATTCGAATAGAGTGATTGCGGGCGACGCAAGCTGCCCTTATCGCGATGAATGCGTCTCCTCAAAATCTAAAAAATTATTCATAGGTTATCGGCACACACCGAGATAATCCCAAGTGTTGTTATATCCCCATGGAAAAGTACACGCCCGTGGGCGGTTAACAGGGCTGAGGCAACGAAGCCCCCGCCCTTCGGGACGGGCGTGGGCTGGATCATACGCGATTAGTCT
>CAXACF010000129.1:0-5664 GCA_963967125.1 uncultured Rhodobacterales bacterium
TAACCCCGACAATATTATTTGCTACTAATGATCTATATAAACCATGTAAACTTTTGGGCCACATTGACCCAGAGGCTGCATTGGAATTCTGCGATCAAATTTTGGAAAATGCCAATATTACAGATCTGCTGGATCAGGTTGACGGCGTGCACACAATAACATCCCTAACAGGGTTTGAAGCATTGTTGCGCGGGCACGATGTCACCACATATGGCGCGCCCTTTTACGCCGGATGGGGATTGACCACGGATTTGGGAAAAACGCCAGCCCGACGTCAACGACAGATCACGATCGAAGAATTAGTGCATCGCACATTGATCGACTATCCACGTTATTGGGATCCCGTGACGAAATCCATCACAACGGTTGAAGGCATTTTACACCGCCTTGAAACAGATGGGTTGCCGCGCCCTGCCCCCTTTTATCGGTTACTTTCCAAGGTGCAGGGCGTTTTCGCCTCTGCCGATCCATTTTGGCGGTAGGTCAATCCAGAAAACTTTATGCGCGCTGCCATGTGTGAATGACATCCCCACCGATCACCTGTGTTGATTTTAAGGAAAACCGCGGGGCCTCAGACAACTTGCCAAATCCCATTGCGCCAATTGCAGGTTGCCCTTCGGCACCGATGACGACACCTGCCTGAAACCCGACCAAATGATCCACGACGTCAGCTAACAATAGGGACGCCGCCAGTGTTCCGCCCCCTTCACAAAAGATACGGGTCAAACCGCGTTCGGCCAGTTTCTGCATCAAATCAGAAATCGCAATCCGCCCGTTTTCAACCGCGCATTCGATCAGGGTTGCCCCCCTATCCTGCCATGCGCGAATGCGATCATCGGGCGCCTCATCACTGTGGCACAGCCACAGCGGCGCCTCTTGGATTGAGTTTGCAAGGGCGCTGTCGGTTGGCAAATCCAGCTTGCGGGACATAACAATGCGAACGGGCTGATGTGACACACCCATTCCACGCACGGTCAACATGGGATCATCCGCACGCGCTGTGCCCGCCCCCACCAAAACCGCGTCGTGATTGGCCCGCATGCCATGCACCAATCGCCGCGCCTGTGGGCCTGTGATCCACTGGCTATCCCCACTGGCCGTGGCGATACGTCCATCAAAACTATTGGCAAGCTTTAGCGTCAAGAATGGACGCCCGAGGGTGGTTTTTGCGAAAAATCCCGCGTGATCCTCTGCTGCCATTTCGGCGCAAACACCTGTTGTCACCTTGATCCCAGCGGCGCGCAGCATGTCAAATCCTGCGCCGTTCACACGTGGATCACTATCCTGAATAGCCCCCACCACATGCCCGACACCCGCATCAATAAGGGCGTGCGCACAGGGCGGGGTTTGCCCATGATGCGAACAGGGTTCCAATGTGACATAAACAGTTGCACCACGTGCCGCATCCCCCGCCTGTGCCAATGCCATTGTTTCCGCATGGGGCCGCCCGCCAGGTTGCGTAAACCCGCGCCCAACAATTCGACCGTCTTGAACAATCACACATCCCACAGCGGGATTGGGCCACACGCGCCCAAGCCCACGCCGCCCAAGGGCAAGCGCGTGCGCCATGAACCGTTCGTGGGACATCAACTATTCTTCTTCTGCTGTTTTGGGACGCAGTTCCGAAACGAATTTGTCGAAATCATCCGCCTCTTGGAAGTTTTTATACACAGAGGCAAAGCGCACATAGGCAACCGTATCAATGCGGGCTAAGGCCTCCATCACGATTTCGCCGATCATTGCGGATTTTATATCGGTTTCACCCATGCTTTCCAAACGACGCACAATCCCTGAAATCATCTGTTCCATGCGTTCATGTTCAACAGGGCGTTTTTGCAGCGCGATGCGAATAGACCGCTCTAACTTTTCGCGTTCAAAATCCTCGCGACGGCCATTTGATTTGATCACGACCAAGTCGCGCAATTGCACGCGTTCATAGGTGGTGAAACGCCCCCCGCAGGCAGAACAAAATCGACGACGACGAATTGAAACGTGATCCTCAGCTGGACGTGAATCCTTGACCTGAGTGTCGATATTCCCACAAAACGGACAACGCATGCCTGCACCTTTCGTAATCTTTATACGTTTTGACACCACACAGGGGTCATCACATAAACTTATCCACAGCCACTATAGGATATCCGCTAGGGTTTGGGTAGACCCGAATTTCTGCCGCTAGATTTAGAAACAGGCGCAGGCTGACGACCTAGCCAAGGGTTGCGATCACGCGACGGTGGTGCGGTGCATCACGGTGTTCAAATAGATATATTCCCTGCCATGTCCCCAATGCCAACCGCCCTTCGATTACAGGGATCTGAATGGATACGGGTAACATCGCCGCCTTAATATGCGCAGGCATGTCATCATCCCCTTCATAGCGGTGGGTGAGGTAGTGCATCGTGGGATCATTTGCAGGCGGAACCAGCCTGCCAAAGTAGTTGGTTAAATCCGTGCGCACCTCGGGGTCTGCGTTTTCCTGAACCAAAATGCTGGCTGACGTGTGTTGAATGAAAAGGGTCAGGACACCACAACCCCGCGCCCAAGATGTCACCTGATCCGTAAATTCATAGAGACCCTGACCATTGGTTTGGATTGTAAAGGTGGTCTGCATCATTGTTTGATATCATGTAAATAGGGCATCCAAATTTGGATGCCCTGATAAAATTTATTGATCTAGGAAGGAGCGCAATTTGCGCGATCTGCTGGGGTGTTTCAGCTTGCGCAGCGCTTTCGCCTCGATCTGGCGGATACGTTCGCGTGTCACGCTGAACTGTTGGCCGACTTCTTCCAATGTATGGTCGGTGTTCATGCCAATCCCGAAACGCATACGCAAAACGCGTTCTTCCCGTGGGGTCAGTGATGACAAAACGCGCGTTGTGGTTTCTTTCAGGTTTTCTTGGATGGCGCTATCCAGTGGCAGGATTGCGTTCTTATCCTCGATGAAATCACCCAATTGGCTATCTTCTTCGTCGCCAATCGGTGTTTCCAATGAAATCGGCTCTTTCGCGATTTTCATCACCTTGCGCACTTTTTCCAGCGGCATTTGCAGTTTTTCTGCCAATTCCTCTGGTGTTGGTTCGCGGCCAATTTCGTGCAGCATTTGGCGACCTGTGCGGACCAATTTGTTGATCGTTTCGATCATGTGCACAGGAATACGAATTGTGCGCGCCTGATCCGCGATAGACCGTGTGATCGCCTGACGGATCCACCATGTTGCATAGGTCGAGAATTTATAGCCGCGGCGATATTCAAATTTATCAACCGCCTTCATCAGACCGATGTTACCCTCTTGGATCAAATCCAAGAACTGAAGACCACGGTTTGTGTATTTTTTGGCAATTGAGATCACCAGGCGCAGGTTCGCCTCGACCATTTCTTTCTTGGCCTGACGCGCTTCTTTTTCACCCTTTTGCACTTGGGATACGATGCGGCGGAATTCAGAAATGTCCAAACCCACATACTGACCAACCTGCGCCATGTCAGAGCGCAAATCTTCGGCCTTTTCGCGCGAGCGTTCGATGAACATCTGCCAGCCACGACCCGTTTTTTCGGCCATATCATCCAACCAGCTGGGGTCCAATTCGCGTCCACGATATTCTTCGATAAACTCGCGACGATTGATGCGCGCTTGGTCGGCCAATTTCACCATGGCACTGTCGATTTGCATGATCCGACGGTTGATACCGTATAGCTGATCGATCAACGCCTCGATCCGGTTGTTGTGCAGGTGCAATTCATTCACCAAATCCACAATTTCGGAGCGGAGGGACTGATATGTCTCTTCTTCTTTATCCGTCATCGCTGCACCTTCGTTCAAGGTCGCGGAAATACGGATATCTTGCATTTCGGACAAACGCTCATAATCAACGGCAATGCGCTCTAGCGTTTCTAAAACTTTGGGTTTTAGCGCTGCTTCCATCGCAGCCAATGACATGTTTGACTGTTCGTCGTCATCATCATCATCGTCTTTTGCAATTGGATTGCCGTCTGCGTCGTATTCGGGTTCTTCTGTTTTGTTGGCCGCGGCGGGTGCTGCACCTGTGCTGTCAATCACGGGTTCAACGCCATCTTCGTCCATTTGATTTCCAAATGTCGCCTCAAGGTCGATTACATCGCGCAACAAAATATCTTCGTTCAACAATTCTTCGCGCCAGATGGTGATCGCTTGGAACGTCAATGGGCTTTCGCACAGGCCCAGGATCATTGTATTGCGCCCTGCCTCGATCCGCTTGGCAATGGCAATCTCGCCCTCACGGCTGAGCAGTTCAACAGATCCCATTTCGCGCAAATACATGCGCACAGGGTCATCGGTACGATCCAACTTTTCTGTTTCGCCCGTTGAAACCGCAACATCCTTGGTGCCAGTTGTGACCAAATCAGTTGGGCCGCGATCTTCGTCCTCGACTTCATCGTCTTCGATAATGTTGATGCCCATTTCTGACAGCATCGACATCACATCCTCGATCTGTTCAGAAGACACCTGATCTGGTGGCAAAACAGTATTTAACTGATCGTATGTGATGTAACCCCGTTCACGCGCTTCGGCGATCATACGCTTAATTTGCGCTTGGCTCATATCAAGGGAAACTTCTGTTTCCTGATCATCCATTTTGCGATCTTCGTTCTCAGAAGCGGCCATATAGGTCTCCTAACTTGGGCAGAGCGATTCGGTTTATAGAATCAATAACGATTTGTCGTGATTCGGACACCCTCTTAGCCCTATTTCTTTGACGAATCTTTACCAATTCATCATTTTTTTGTTTTTTGAAATCGGATTGCTCCGATCAGGTCGTCCAATTTATTGCGCTCATCACGGCTGATTCGTGCACCATTGTCCGCGACGTCATATTGCGTTTGGTCGTCTTGGTCCGCGCGTTGTGCGCGATTTGCGGCGTCTGCCGCCTGACCCAGACGGTGTAATACCCATTCATCTAGGCCATCTTCGGGGATTTGCGAACTTTCCTGAAGTTCAGCTTCCAACCCGCGATGGGCGCCCAATTTACCCACTTCCTCTTTCAATGTCAGACGCGCCATTTCGATATCGCCCGATCGACGTAAACAGGGTACCACCTGTAGGTGACCAAGGGTCATAAATTTTTCAAGTGGATCGGCCCCCAAATTTTCGGATAGGACCACAGTTGGAGCAAAGTCCACATCCTGACAGTGACGCATCAAAATCCGCAACATCGAAGGATGATCCCCATGTTCCAAATCCAACATCGCCAGTTCATCCAAATATTCGTACACTAATTCTGGATACCGAATAAGGATGGCCAAAATCACCGCCTCGCGCAGGAATTGTGCCACATCTCCTTCGCCTGCGGCCAACACTGATCCCTTGGTCGACGCACCCGCTTGTTGAGGGGTATTGCGTGTCGTTCCAGATTTAAACGACCGAGCCGCACGGAAAAAATCCCAACGCAAATCTTTGATCGCTTGGTCATAATGCGAACGCAGGTTTTGGTCCTGAATTTGGCTGGTCGAGCCGCGCAACCGTTTGTCCAAGGCGGCCTTGCGATCGGGACTGTCAAAGGTTTGGCCCTCGGTTTCGCGCCGCCACAGCAATTCAACCAAGGGCATCGCGCTATCCAAAATGGATTGCACTGCACCCGCCCCTTTGGCGCGCAACAGATCATCGGGGTCCTGCCCCTCGGGCATCAGGGC
>CAXACF010000130.1:0-5628 GCA_963967125.1 uncultured Rhodobacterales bacterium
TGGTTGGAATAAACCCGTTGCTGTTCAAGATACTGAAATGATGCTGTGGGAAAACGAAAAAGAACAGCCAGAAGGCCACATCTATTTCAACGGTGATAGCAAAGTTGAACACGTAGCAGGCGACCCAACAGGTGCGCCACGCTATTTTGCGAACATGACAAACAAAGGCGGTTTGTTCGCGGTTGATTTCGGTGCATTCGACTTTGATGGTGAAAATCTTCCTGCCGCCTTACCCGCAACTGTTACCCGCACAGTTGCCGCAGTTGATGGTGCGCTGACACTGAAAATTGGCGATCAGGGCAAAACCGTTGATGGTGATGCATCCATACATATGGAAAAAGGTGTTGCACATATGGTTGCACCAGATGGTCTATATTGGGCAAAAACGTCTGAGGGTGATTATCTAATCGTCGACGAAGACTCTGGAAACGACTATGGTGAGCGCAAATACGTTCTAACAATTGATGCGGACATGAATGTAACCGACGCGCACCTTTTGGGTCTCGCGGGTGGTAAATTCAGCTCTCGTTATCAGGCAGGTGTTTCTGCATTGGGCGGTGCATTTACAAAACCAGGAACAAGCGAATTTTCGGGGTCATGGCCTGTCACTGCGTTGATCGAGCGTAGAGCGGATGGTTCCTTTTATTCGATGGACGAATTGTCAGGAACAGGTCGACAGGATATTCGCGGCACTATTCCAACAGCGGATCAGACATTTATTGGCGTGGTACAAGCGCGCTCTGAGTCATCTGGCGCTGTCGAAGCAAATGGTGGCGACGCTGGTGGTCAGATCTTTATGTTCACAATGAACCCAACGAACTAAGATTTATCAAGTTTTGGAAAGCGCCCGTGGTAAACGGGCGCTTTTTTATTTAGGTAGCTTGAATGTTGGTTGCTTGGCTTTTGCCGTTGCGACCTGTTTCAACTTCATAGCTGACTTTTTGGTTGTCCTGCAGTTCGCTCATGCCTGATTGCTCGACTTGACGAATGTGAACGAACACATCGGCGCCGCCATCTTCAGGTGCGATAAAGCCATATCCTTTGGTTGCATTGAACCATTTTACTGTTCCGTTCGCCATTTTATTCTCCGTATGGTTTGGAATTGTAGTTTGTTTTTCAATCACGCCGCGCGGGCGCGATTTGATTTTTTGTTCCGCCAGCGGCCCTTGGCCTGCGGTTTTTTACGTGCGGGTTTCCCAGCGGGTCTTTTGTGCGCTGACTTGGCAGCTTTGGGATTAATCAAACGCTCAATTTCGTTCAGTTTTTCCATGTCATCGCGTGTCGCTAGGTTTAATGCGATGCCCTGGGCGCCATTTCGCCCCGTTCTACCGATGCGATGAATGTAATCTTCGGTTTGGCGCGGAAGATCAAAATTGATCACCTGATGGATATGGGGCACATCGATCCCACGCGCGGCCACATCCGTTGCCACAAGCACACGAAATTTATTGTCGCGCAAATTTGAAATGACACGTTCGCGTTTGCTTTGACGCAGATCACCATGAATGGCCTCTGCGGTGATACCCGCAGATTTCAAACGTTTCGCCAGTTTTTCGGTGGCGTACTTACTGTTCATAAAAACAATCGCGCTTTGATCGTGTTCGCGCAATGCATCAACCAGCATTTCAAATTTGCCGTCTTTGCTGACGAATTGTGTCGATTGAACGATGTTGTCCCCGACGCTGTTCACCTGACCCATTTCAATGCGAACTGGATTTTGCAGATATTGTGCCGAGATTTTTTGGATGTTTTTCGGCAGCGTCGCCGAGAACAGTAATGTTTGACGCTCCTCAGAAACACGCGAAAAAATTTCGGCGATAGGTGCGGAAAATCCCATGTCCAACATGCGATCTGTTTCATCCAGAACAACATAATTAAACCCTGAGAGATCAAGGCTCTTGCGCTCTAAATGGTCAATGATACGCCCAGGTGTGCCAACAATGATCTTTGGCCTTTTGCCTAATGCCTGAACCTGACGTTCAATGGATGCACCACCAATTAACACGACTGAGCGGATTTTGGATTTCGCACTTAGGAAAGCACGAATTTGTTCATCCACTTGCAGCGCAAGTTCACGTGTTGGTGTCACGATGATGCCATAGACATCCGCGTGGTTCATAATCTTTGTTAAAAGTGGAATAGCAAACGCCGCTGTTTTCCCTGTTCCTGTCTGCGCAGACCCCAATATATCGCGATGTTCCAACGCGGCAGGGATTGCGCGCTCTTGAACGGGGGTTGGCGTATCAAAACCCAATGCATCCAATTTATGCTGCAACGCCTCTGGCAGTGCAAAATCTTTGAATGTTGTCATACTAAATGACCTCAAATGTATATAAAAGCGGGTGAGATTTGGATCACGCGCCTTCATTTTGTTTCTGTTTCTAGCACTGCGCAGATGGAACCATCTACGTGGCAAAACTCAAAACAAAGGGAAGGGTCGAAGTTATTAGATCCTTGTCATTTCAAAAATGACGTTTGGAAAGAGTATCGCTAAGCTGTGGCGCACCTATCGTGTTCGCTCGTATATAGCAAGCCTTTTTACGCCTAATCCGCTAGTCGGCAAAATTCGCACCCAGTTCTAATGGGCCTGTGCGGATCAGTCGGGATGTTTTTACAGCGATCTGACGATGTTCCATCGCCTTGCGGTAATCGGGATTTTTGATCATTGAAACAAAGGCATCAAGATTTGGGTATTCCGCGATAAAACACAAATCCCATTGTTCATCACTGGGCCCGATCAGCATGGCCAATTGTTCCCCACGCCAAACTATGCGCCCTCCAAGGGCCGCGAAAATAGGCGCGCTTTCACGCCCGTAATTGCGATAGGCGTCCCGCCCAGACATCACTGTTCCATCGGGATAAGTGACGGTTTCGTGGAATTTGACAAGGTTCAGCATATGTAGCGGTCTATCATCCTGAACATCTCTGAAATTACGAAATTGTTCGCCGTCAAATCCCACGTAATCCATGATCAGTCTCCAAAATGCTCCATCGTGCCTTTGCCCGCACGAATTTGCGCGGCTGCAAATTGCAACATTTCCGCAGCCTGTTCCAAATCCTGCGCAATATTTGCGGGATTTTCACCGAATTTTTGTTGAACAAGATTCTGTTCAAGAAATCTGTTCGCTTGCACTGCGATATGTTTTGAATATTCGGTAGTTACGACATCTTTGGGATCGGCATGACAAAGCTGATCATAACGCGAATAGTCAGGGAAGCGGGGGTCATGCGGCACATATCCGTTGACCATGGTGATACGCTCACCCGGTGCCGTTAATCCCTTGGCCTGATGAACAACAAGATTGCCTTGTTGCAACACCGCATACCCAGGTCCTGGCATCGCGGGGGAAATGACACGATCTGCGGGCACCTCTTGTCCTGCTTTTTTCAAAGCGGCCATATCTTCTTTGGTGCCTTTGAAATACTGGAATTGCCCACCCTGATTTTTGGTTGGATCGGTCACAAACATCACGTAATCAAAACGCAGTGTATCAACGTGCCATTTATCGACGTTTTTACCGATATCTTTCGGATTGAAATTCAGATGCCCCAACTGATGCGGGATTGTGTGCGGCATAAGCTTTAGGCCAACGATATCTGATAAAAACTCGGTAATATCGGGCGATAAACATAGATCACGCAGGAATTTCGAACGATAAACGCCACCGCGCACATTACGCTCAATACGCGGATTTGATGTGGCGAATTCTTCTAAACGTTTGACTGTATGATAAAGCGTTTCTGCACCTTCTGCTGACAGCACGCGAAAAACAGAAGTCGCGGCAAATTTTGCAGGGGCATTTTCCAATGTTTCGCCCGTGTAACCCAAGTCAGACAAGGAATAGAGTGTCTCTGGTTTTTCCAAGGCCAAGTGAATGGCTGGATCAAATTCGGGTTCATTTTCTAATGCTGCGTATCCGTTGGGCAGTTCATTAAATTGGATTGGGTACATTTTTGCCTCCGACTAACTTGGTCACAGCATTACGATTCCCACAGAACCGCACAAGCTTGTTTCCGACGGATTCTGTCGTTCTTTTTCGCCTTAAAGAACGGGGAGTTCCTTGGGTGCGCGCGTACTAAGCAGGATGGGCGCACCGTCTGTGATCAGGATATTTTCTTCGGTCACCATAATGCCGCCCCCATCGACGTCGATACTGGGCTCTAGGGTCAGAACCATGTTTTCCCGAATGATCGTTTCGTCCCACGCCGCAAGTGATGGCCATTCGGTAAGTTGCATTCCCAACCCATGACCAAAACGCCCCACGTCGGAATTTTGCGTGTCCATCGACTTTGCCATGGCGGCGAATAAATCGCAGGCCCGAACACCGGGGCGGGCCACTTCAATCGCTGCATCCGTTGCATCGTATAGTTTCGCATAGGCACGCTGCGCAGATGCTGTTGGCGTTCCAACCGCATAGTTGCGATCAAAATCGCAGAAATATCCGTTCAGCGTTGCGCCCGTGTCCAACATTAAAATTTGCCCATTGTACAGGGGTCGATCATCGGGTGGCGAAATCACATCGTCATAGGATGGGTGATCAACACCCCCAACCAAATACGGCACATCATCTGCCCCCAGTTCCAGCAACATTCGTTTGAATTCCCGAAACACCGACGGCAGCGATTGCCCCGCGTTTGCGATTTCTGGGACGCGTGCAAATCCTTGGCTTGCAATCCCACAAATTTGGCGGATGTAGGCAATTTCACGTTCTGATTTCACCATGCGCAGGTCGCGGATGATATCCGTCGCATCGATCCATTCCGCATGCAGTGCTGCGCGCAATTCAAACACATCATTCAATGGCATGCGGAATGTGGTTTCGTGCCCCATTAAGACACCCAAACGCTGACAATTGGCTAGCCGATCCTTCAATAGCGATAGGCCGTCATCATGCGGACGTGGTGCGGGCCACGCCTCGATCTCGGCGATGTTTGAACGTGCCATCAGCTCGGCACCAATTTCGGGAATGATTGCCAATGGCGTTTGATCGCGCCGCAAAATCACAAACCATGGGCGTGTGGGGCTTTGCCAGAATTGTGTGCGAAACCCCGTGAAATAGCGGACCTCGGCCTCGCTTGCCAACAATATGGCGTCAAGGTTGTTTGCGTGCATTGCGCGGTTTGCGGCCTCTAGGCGAGCTTCGTATTCTGCGCGCGGAAAATCAGTCATTCACGGCCCCTTCGGAGACAATACACATAACGCGGGATGTCGCATTCAGACCGAATTCACCCTGTGCCGCACCAATCAATGCTGCTGCTAACCCCGCCCCGCCAGATGGGCTTGTGTCCAAGCCGAGTTCTGACAATGGTGGCAATTGATTTTCTACATCTTCGTCAGTCAGGGTCGTGAAATCGTTTGCATGTCGGGCCAATGCATCAAGTGCCGATAAAGAGGCTCGTTTACAATCCAATCGCCCCATGCTGGACACACCTTCGCCCGCATCACACAAGGCACCCAATTGCACCGCCGCCTGAAGGGCCGGCGCGCCGCCAGGTTCAACAACAATGATCCGCAAATATGGAGCATACGCCTCGCGCAGACATAGCGCCATAGGGGCGGCCAATCCGCCAACGCCCGCTTGCAAAAATAGATGTGTTGGCGGCGCTGGGCACTGTTTCACAAACTCT
>CAXACF010000131.1:0-5617 GCA_963967125.1 uncultured Rhodobacterales bacterium
TGTGAAACTGGGGGCATCACACACCTCCCTAACCACCGTTTCAAAGTAACGTTTTTTGAGTCGCTTTGAACAATCCTGATGGCGTGCTTTTAAATTTCAGTCCGCAATCCTCGGCACCCAAATGAAAAAAGCGATCTTCTTCGGCGTATTTGTTCTTTACCTCAGCTTTTGCTGCAATCGAAATTGCCCGCCGCACTTTGTTTATCGTGGCAGAGGCGCGATAGAGCGGGTATTTCGCAGGGATGCGCAAAATATGAAACCCACGACTGCGAATAAACTTATCGCGTATCGTGTCACGCCTGATAGCCTGTTTGCTTGTGTGATAGGCTGCGCCGTCAATTTCAATGATCAAACAATCATTAATTAGAAAATCCGCGCGACATTTATCAATGGGATATTGTAATTCCAATGTGATACCTTGACCCATTAAACAATCATCGACGGGTTTAAGCGCGTAATGTTGAACCATAATATCCAAAAAAGCTTCTTCCGCGGGAGAGTCGCAACATTTTCGAAAGTCTTCTAGAGAATTTGGAGTGGAATCTTTTATTTCACACTGGCTATCTCCCTGTGCTGTCGGCGTCTGTTTTGCATACGGCTGTTCAGGCACGATCTTTCTGGGCTTTTCCACCTTCTCTTGCTTTACTCCTCGATCGCGCTTTTCTGTATTGTCACTTGGCTCTAACTTCGATGTTGTGAAAATTATCACGCCCAATTGAAGAATAATCAGGGGCATGAAAAATACACCGAATAGCGTGAATATAATCCATGCACCACAAGCCCAGTGCAGCGCACCGGGTTTATTGAAAATATCACCAAACAATCTGGCCAACCCGAGTGTCAAAATGATTGTAAGTTGCCAACCTAAAACGGCCAAAGTAATCATAAAAATTCTCCCGATAATACATTCGAGCATTCCTTAAAAATCTGTCAAAAATCTGGCCGATACGTGAAACATTTGCGCAAATACCTCGCATTCAAAATCCCAACTTGAACTCTCGCTGAAATCCTGTAAAAGAGCGCATCTTCTGCAAAGAATTTGTCTTGCGGTGTCCCTCGTGGGTGGTCGCAGAAGAGGAATGCCACCTTGTGAAACCCGCCTAACATGATTGGAGCCAACATGCCCCTTTATGAGCATGTCTTTATTTCGCGTCAGGACTTGTCCAACGCGCAAGCCGAAGGCCTGGTTGAACACTTCTCAACAGTATTGAAAGACAACGGCGGCAACGTCCTTGAATCTGAATACTGGGGTGTCAAAACGATGGCCTACAAAATCAACAAAAACCGCAAGGGTCACTATGCGATGATGCGCACAGATAGCCCAGCAGCTGCGGTTCAGGAAATGGAACGCCTGATGCGTCTGCACGAAGACGTCATGCGCGTTATGACCATCAAGGTTGACGCCCACCAAGAGGGCCCATCCGTTCAAATGCAAAAACGTGATGACCGCGGCGAACGCCGTGAGCGCCGCGCGTAAGGAAAGGATGCTAACCAATGGCAAATAAACCATTTTTCCGTCGTCGTAAGGTGTGCCCATTCTCTGGTGAGAATGCACCAAAGATCGATTACAAAGACACAAAATTGCTACAGCGTTATATCTCAGAGCGCGGCAAAATTGTTCCATCACGCATCACTGCTGTTTCTGCCAAGAAACAACGTGAATTGGCGCGCGCTATTAAACGCGCACGCTACTTGGCGCTATTGCCCTATTCCGTGAACTAAGGAGAGAGACATGCAAGTTATCCTTCTAGAACGCGTTGCGAAATTGGGCCAAATGGGCGACATCGTTGATGTAAAACCAGGCTATGCACGCAACTTTCTTTTGCCACAGGGCAAAGCGCAAACGGCATCAGATGCGAACGTGAAAGCATTTGAAGCACAAAAAGCGCAGCTTGAGGCACGCAACCTAGAAACCAAGAAAGAAGCAGAAGATCTCGCGGCGAAGTTGGACGGCCAACAGTTCATCGTGATTCGCTCTGCCTCTGACTCTGGTGCGCTATACGGTTCTGTCACACCACGTGACGCCGCCGAAACAGCAACAGAAGCAGGTTTCAGCGTAGATCGTAAACAAGTTGCTTTGATCAACCCGATCAAAGAACTTGGCCTACACGAAATGGCTGTGAAACTTCACCCAGAAGTCTCTGCAACAATCGTCATGAACGTTGCACGCTCAATGGAAGAAGCAGAGCTACAAGCATCAGGTAAATCAATCCAAGAATTGGCAGCTGAAGAAGAAGCAGCGGCAGAATTCGAGATTGCAGAATTGTTCGACGATATCGGCGGCGCGGCCTCTGATGACGAGGACGAAGGCCCTGTTGCAACACCAGAAGACGACGCATAAGCACCCTCTTCTCGTACGAAAAATTATGGAACCCGCCTGATCCACGGATTTGGCGGGTTTCTTTTTTGGCGGCGGTCAGATGCCGTAATCTACAACTCAAACTGCCTACAAATTTTATCTGCTTCGATCAACTGGCTTTCACTGCCACAGCGGTAAGAATTCTGTCCAATTGTGTTCGCTTTGTCGCCTTCAGGATGGCGATGTCAAAGCGCGTAGGTTTTGATCCTTCAGCTCTGAGCACCCAAATCTTTTGATTGGCAAGGCGCTGCCCGCCCCGTCAAACCGCAGGTTTGCATACGGCAAAACAGGCGGCGCCTTCGCCATCACCTCTTGCAGCTTTGGGTTTTGTTCGAAACCGTCAAGTTATAGGATCAATATCCAATCGCTTGAGTTTAGATAGGGTTTTTGAATGTTCTGATGGACGAAACCGAATAACAGGTCTTCAAGGCGTTTTCGCAGCGCCAAAATCATGATCGATGCGTGATCGCCACAGTGTTCAAAGATTTGACCCGAATTTCTGAACTACCCCCCCACACATCGGATAAAATTTCAATTTCACAGACATCCACGCAATAAATGAAAAGATTTTTGCAATTTTCTTGTCACTTCCTGTCATTTTGTCGGTTGACCTCCCCTACCCACCCTCATAATGTGCGCGATAAGAGATAAGGAGTCCTTTGATGTTTGATGTGCTGAACGTCGTGGTTATAAGGCGCATGGGTCGGTAACGTCACCATTACGGAGACCCCATGCGCCCCCGCCAAAATCGGGGGCTTTTTTAATGCGAAACAGAACCTGCTGTTGAAAACGGAGCGAATGACAATGACACGCCAAATGACCGGAGCAAAAATGATCGTCCAAGCCTTGAAGGATCAGGGTGTCGATACCGTATTTGGGTATCCTGGTGGCGCGGTGCTGCCGATCTATGACGAGATTTTCCAACAAAATGACATTCGCCACATTCTGGTGCGTCACGAACAGGGTGCTGTTCACGCGGCCGAAGGATATGCACGTTCAACCGGCAAACCAGGCGTTGTTTTGGTGACATCTGGCCCAGGTGCGACAAACGCGGTAACGGGCCTAACCGATGCGCTATTGGACAGCATTCCGTTGGTTGTTCTGACTGGTCAGGTTCCAACATTCATGATCGGGTCAGATGCCTTTCAAGAGGCCGACACAATCGGCATCACGCGCCCTTGTACAAAACACAACTGGTTGGTCAAAGACACTGCAAACCTATCCTCAACCATACATGAGGCGTTCCACGTGGCCACATCGGGCCGCCCGGGTCCTGTTCTGATTGATATTCCCAAGGATGTTCAATTCGCATCCGCTGCGTATCAAGAAAAACAAAAAGCCAAAACCGCGCATTATGCCCCCAAGGTTAAAGGCGATATTGAGCAGATCACAAAACTGGTCGAGGCCATGGAAAAGGCCGAACGCCCCGTATTTTACACAGGTGGCGGCGTCATCAACTCTGGCCCTGCCGCCAGTCAGTTGTTGCGCGAATTGGTCGATGCAACGGGCTTCCCGATCACATCCACTTTGATGGGCCTTGGCTCTTATCCTGCATCTGGGAAAAATTGGTTGGGCATGTTGGGTATGCACGGCCTTTACGAGGCGAATTTGGCCATGCATGATTGTGATCTGATGATCAATATTGGTGCCCGCTTTGACGACCGTATCACAGGCCGCCTTGACGCGTTCAGCCCAAAATCGAAAAAGGCACATATCGACATTGATCCATCCTCAATCAACAAGGTGATCCAAGTTGATATTCCAATCATTGGTGATGTTGCCCATGTGTTGGAAGACATGCTAAAGATTTGGAAATCACGCGGCCGCAAGGTGAACGCAAGCGGTCTGCAAAAATGGTGGGCCGAGATTGAAGATTGGCAAAAGGTAAACTGCCTAAAGTTTGAACAAAAGGGCAGCACCATCAAACCACAACATGCGCTTGCACGTTTGGAGGAATTGACCAAACACCGCAAAGATCGCTTTATCTGCACAGAAGTGGGCCAACACCAAATGTGGGCCGCGCAATATTTGGGATTTGAAAATCCAAACCAATGGATGACATCGGGCGGATTGGGCACAATGGGATATGGTTTCCCAGCCTCAATCGGTGTGCAAATCGCGCATCCTGATGCCTTGGTCGTTAATGTTGCGGGCGAAGCATCCTGGTTGATGAACATGCAGGAAATGGGCACCGCGATCCAGTACCGCTTGCCTGTGAAACAATTCATTTTGAACAACGAACGTTTGGGAATGGTGCGTCAGTGGCAGGAATTGTTGCACGGCGAACGCTATTCGCATTCATGGTCCGATGCCCTGCCCGATTTCGTAAAATTGGCCGAAGCCTTTGGTGCCAAGGGCATTTTGTGCAGTGATCCGGCAGACCTCGACGATGCGATCATGGAGATGCTGAACCATGATGGCCCTGTGATCTTTGATTGTTTGGTTGAAAAGCATGAAAACTGCTTCCCGATGATCCCATCAGGCGAACCACACAATAAAATGTTGCTGGGTGAAGCCAGCACAAAGGATGCAATCGGCACATCAGGTGCGGTATTGGTATAAGGAATAAGGGCATGTCAGCATTGAAAATCAAAAAAGGGTCGACCAAGCATTCGGCCTATAACCTGCGTGCCAATTTTGGCGATGAAATTGAAACACACACGCTGGCGGTTATCGTGGATAACGAAGCGGGTGTGTTGGCCCGCGTCATCGGTTTATTTTCAGGCCGTGGTTATAACATAGAAAGCCTGACAGTTGCCGAAGTTGACCATCAAGGCCACCTAAGCCGCATCACAATTGTCACCACTGGTACACCCGCCGTGATTGAACAGATCAAGGCGCAGTTGGGCCGTATTGTTCCTGTGCATGAGGTACACGACCTGACCGTCGAAGGGGCAGCAGTTGAACGTGAATTGGCCCTGATCAAAGTTGCAGGATCAGGTGACAAACGTGTCGAGGCATTGCGGTTGGCAGACATCTTCCGCGCCCAAGTGGTTGATAGCACGTTGGATAGTTTTGTTTTCCAAATCACGGGCACACCTGACAAAATCGACGCATTCGCCGATTTGATGCGCCCTCTTGGTTTGACCGAAATGGCACGCACGGGTGTGGCCGCACTATCGCGCGGCATGGAAACGACGCACCTCGACTGATTGCACATATTTTCATCACAAACCAAACCCTTAACAACTCAAGATTGTTAATTGGTCTGTCTTTGTAGCAACACTGCTGCAAAACAAATCAAACCCTGTCAATACG
>CAXACF010000132.1:0-5592 GCA_963967125.1 uncultured Rhodobacterales bacterium
TGTTCCTCCGCATATTGATGCGAAGGCGTTTTACGCACTGGCCGAAAGTTTACATCACGAGAGCGACCCGCGCATGCACCAATTGCAGTCGGTGTATAAGGAGGTCGAAAAACTGTTGTCCCTACTTCAGGGATCTGTTTTCCCGCAACTTCGGCCATGATCGCTAGACCTGCCATGTTTGACGTTTTCCCCTGATCCGTAGCCATTCCCAGCGTGGTGTAACGCTTTAGATGTTCGACAGAAGTAAAGTTTTCCTTGTGGGCCAACACGACATCTTTTGCAGTCACGTCATTTTGCTGATCGACCCAAGCCCGTTTGGCTCCATTGACATGCCAAAATGGTGTGATGTTGACAGGTGCATCCTCGGCAACTGGAACGTCGCCAGTTGCGGCACTGTACCCGAGATCCACGACAGCCTTAACTGCCGCGTTAGCGCCTCCTTCCAGTGCACCATGGGTAGACAAATCGCCATTAGCTGCACCAATAACCGTCAGGCCAGTTGGCATCACTGCTCCGGGTACAAAGGCTGCAATTTTTTCGTTCCATTCGGGGCGACCGCGCTGATGACAGGTCATATGGACGTTTGGGTTCCAACCACCAGAAACCCCCAAGGCCCCACAAGACAACGTGCGTGTTGTCCCAGTTGGAAGTGTCACTTCAGCAGCGGTTAATCCAAGACGCCCTTGTGTATTCGTGATCTGGCCGCCTGCGATAGTTTCGTAAACATTAGAGGTCGGTGCATTAAGTCGAGTATCTACAACAGCTGCGATTGACACGCCTTTCGCATGTAAATCTGTGGCTGTACGATGTCCATCATCATTGTTTGTAAACACGGCAATCGAATGTGCTGGCGTAACAGCCCAGCGATTAGCATATGCCCGCATCGATGCAGCCAGCATTATACCTGGACGGTCATTCATATGAAAAGAAATGGGGCGCTCAGTAGCGCCTGCGGCCAAAATTGCACGTTTTGAATAAATTCGCCATAAAATTTGTCTAGGCTTACCATCCTCTGGCTCGGCTAAGTGATCCGACAATCTTTCAACAGCACCATAAATTCCATGGTCAAACGCTCCTATGATGGTTGTCCGCGACATTACACGAACATTTTGCATTGACCTCAATTCAGCAACAGCCGACGCGGCCCAAACGCTGGCCGCGTCTTGACCAATCGTAAGTATTTCTGAATTCAATCGGCCACCAAGCAAAAAATCTTCATCTGCAATTATAACTTGCGCCCCAGCTCGACCTGCAGTCAAAGCGGCAGCCAACCCAGACGGACCGGCACCTATTATCAACAAATCACAGTGCAGAAATCCCTTATCATAAGAATCTGGATCTGGCTGATAAGATAGGGTCCCCAAGCCTGCAGCTTTGCGGATAATGGGTTCGTATATCTTTTCCCAAAATGCAGCGGGCCACATGAATGTTTTGTAATAAAAACCTGCGGTTAGGAATTGAGAGAAACGATCATTGATCGCCATCATGTCAAAGGCCAAAGAAGGCCAACGATTTTGTGAATTCGCTTTCAAACCGTCGAATAGTTCAGCTGTTGTTGCGCGCGTATTCGGCTCTTTCCTCGCGCCTTCGCGCAATTCAACAATCGCGTTTGGCTCTTCTGACCCTGAAGTCATCGGACCTCTTGGGCGATGATATTTAAAGGATCGCCCCATGAGACGAACATTATTGGCAAGTAATGCTGAGGCTAGAGTATCCCCCTCATGCCCTTTCATCCACTTACCATCAAATTTAAAAGAAAAAGTCTTTGATCGGTTGATTAAACCACCGTCTAGGCGATTCACTTGGGTCATTTTGAGCGCCCCTCTCTACGCGCAACGTCACGCGCCAATTCAACGTTAACAATATCGTGAGTTGTGGTGTCGCGCGTCACGACAAGCCAGGATCTATCTCCGCCTTCATGAAACCATAGTTCACGATGCACTCCAGCAGGGTTGTCGCGCAAATAGCCATACTCTGTGAAGTTTTGTAAAGCATTAGAAGCTTGCCAATCAGGCCGATTTATCAGGGACGCATCACCCAAATAAGTGAACTCAGCGCTATCACGTGGACCAAGTAAAGGATGGTTAATAATCATCGTATTGCTACCTCAATGCAAATTAGGTTGGTTACCCATGCCTTTTTCGTCGATCATGCGTCCTTTTTCGAAGCGATCAAACCGATAGGCTTTGGCTGTCTCGTGAGGTTTGTCTGTAGCTAAAAGATGTGCATAACTATAACCAGACGCAGGTGTGGCCTTGAAACCGCCGTAACACCAGCCGCCATTAAAATAGAGACCGTCTATGTGCGTGCGGTCAATAATTGGCGATCCGTCCATAGACATGTCCATGATGCCGCCCCACATTCGCAACAGGCGTGCACGCCCCAACATTGGGAAAATTGCCATCCCACCTTCGCAAACGTCCTCAACTACGGGTAAGTTGCCCCTTTGAGCGTAAGAGTTATAGCCATCAATATCACCACCAAATACCAAGCCGCCCTTGTCAGATTGTGAACAGTAAAAATGACCTGCGCCAAACGTTATCACGCCTGGAAGCAGTGGCTTCAATCCCTCAGACACAAACGCTTGTAATACGTGACTTTCGATGGGCAGCCGCATACCCGCCTTGGCCATCAAACGTCCTGAAGACCCAGCCACACAGGCAGCCACTTTGTTGGCTTTTATCGCACCGCGTGTTGTTTCGACACCATGACAAGTCCCATCTTCGATCATAAACCCGGTCACTTCACAGTTCTGGATAATGTCCACGCCGTTTAAATCGGCTGCTCGCGCATACCCCCAAGCGACCGCATCATGCCGCACGGTACCACCACGACGTTGCGCAAGCCCACCTTTTATTGGGAACCGCGCATTATCAGTGTTTAGAAACGGATACATTTCCTTGATTTGATCGGTCGTGAGCAAATCTGCATCAGCCCCATTCAATATCATTGCATTGCCCCGGCGTATAAATGCGTCGCGCTGTGCATCAGTGTGGATCAGGTTTAAAATCCCGCGTTGCGATACCATAGCATTATAATTCAGGTCTTGCTCAAGTCCTTCCCACAGCTTTAGGGAAAACTCATAAAAGGGCTCGTTCCCGTCGAGCAAATAATTGGACCGGATAATTGTAGTGTTTCGACCTACATTTCCACCGCCAATCCAACTTTTTTCTAAAACAGCAATTCGTGCTTGCTTATAGACCTTTGCAAGGTAATAGGCAGTCGCAAGCCCATGCCCCCCGCCACCAATGATTACGTAATCATAGGCAGGTTTCGGATCGACATTGCGCCATGCTGGCTTCCACCCAGTGTGGCCGGTCAACGCCTCTTTCATCACTCTTAGTGCAGAATATCGCATAGAATCAGACTCCTTGGCCCAAATATCTTAAAAAAATCGCAGAAAAACTAATTCTCTTTCGACAATCTTGTATTCAAATCGGACATTCCCTCAGAAATAGGTCAGGGATGCAATAAGAAAACAATTCACAAATCACCCCTGGCAAGAAAAAAACTTGATTTGTAGGAAAATTATGAGACAGTAAATCTTATCATTGGTCCAAATCGGAATCAGGATTTAGGTCCATTTGAAAAATCCGGTCGACGAATATGCGTTCGCGACCGAAACAGGGAGAAAAAAATGAAAAAACTCACTACAGCATTAACCGCAGGCGTACTTGCACTTGCACCATTTGCGGTGTCTGCAGCAGACAGTAGCGACCCAATCGTAATTCCAATCCATAACTGGTCATCACAAATAGTGATGTCGAATGTTGTGGGGCAAATTTTTGAACAAATGGGAAATAACGTCGAATATGTCACAACTGACAGCCAAGCTGTTTATGAATCCGTTCGTTTGGGTGATGTCACGCTTGAACTAGAGGTTTGGGAAGGCGCGTTTGGCGCATCCTTCCGTGCAGCACTGGAAAAAGGCGGCATTGTTGATGTCGGTGACCACAACGCTGTAACACGTGAGGATTGGTGGTATCCTATGTGGACGAAAGACGCATGCCCAGGGCTACCTTCATGGGAAGCGCTTAATGATTGCGCTTCATTGTTTGCAACTGCCGAAACCGGCGACAAAGGTCGGTATTTGGATGGCCCAGTTGACTGGTTGAAGCACGGTAAAGAGCGCGTTGAAGCACTCGGTATGAACTTTGAAGTTATCAATGCGGGTTCTGCTGCCGCTCTGTGGGCAGAAATAGGCGCAGCTGAAGCAAGCAAGACACCGGTTGTCGTCTTCAACTGGACACCGAATTTTGCAGAAGCAGTTTGGCCAGGTGAATTCGTGGAGTTCCCAACATGGGTTGATGGCTGCGACAAAGATCCGTCTGTAGGTCCTAATCCGAATGCTTTATATGATTGCGGTAACCCAGCTGACGGCTACCTGAAAAAAGCAGCTTGGGAAGGTATGGCCGACAAATGGCCTGCGGCTTACGCAACCCTTGAAAAAATCAGCTTCACAAACCCACAAATTGCGGAAATGGCGCGCCTTGTCGATGTAGAAGAACTTGAGCCAGAAGAAGCAGCTGCTGAGTGGCTAGAAGCAAACGAAGATGTTTGGAAGTCTTGGATGAATTAATTTTCGCTTCCATTACCAATCTGATGACCCTGTTCCATAACGGAACGGGGTCATTTTAAATTTCTCACCCTAACTGGGACATACCATGACCGAAGCGACACCCGTCATAAATTGCAGAAACGTTTGGAAAATGTTCGGAAACGAACCAGAAAAATATTTGAGCCAAATGCCAAAAGATCACACTTTTGAAGCAATACGCAACGACGGCTATATAGCTGGGGTTAGGGACGTATCGATTGAAGTAGCACGCGGGGAGATGCTCGTGATCATGGGGTTGTCTGGATCTGGTAAATCAACTTTGGTCCGCTGCTTTTCTCGTTTGCATGAGATTACGGCCGGGACAATAGAAGTCGACGGGGTGGATATCGGTAAATTATCCGAAAAAGAACTTATTGAATTACGCAGAAATAAAATGGGTATGGTTTTTCAATCCTTTGGACTTCTGCCTCATCGAACTGTGCTTGAAAACGTTGCCTTCCCGCTTGAAATGCGCGGACAAGACAAAATCACGCGTCGTGAGCGGGCGTTAGAAGTGATAAAATTGGTGGGTCTTGAAGGTCGGGAAGACTATTTTCCTAGAGAACTGTCAGGCGGACAACAACAGCGGGTTGGTATCGCACGATCCCTTGCTATTGAACCCGATATTTGGTTTCTCGACGAGCCATTTTCGGCTTTAGACCCATTAATACGCCGTGAGATGCAGGATGAATTCCTTCGATTACAAGAAATGCTGGGTAAAACTATTGTATTTATCACGCACGACTTTGATGAGGCGTTAAGATTAGCAGATCGAATAGCAATCATGAAAGATGGCGCTGTTGAGCAATGTGACACACCCGATCAAATCGTATTAAACCCTGCTACTGAGTATGTGCGAAAGTTTACAGAGGAAATCGAAAAAGCGCGCGTTATAAATGCGCATGTGCTGGCGGATACTTCAGCGAAGGGTGAAGGTGAATCAGTAGACGGAAACGCATCTATACAAAGTCTGGCCCGCCTTCTCATTAATGACA
>CAXACF010000133.1:0-5562 GCA_963967125.1 uncultured Rhodobacterales bacterium
CAGTTCCAATTGCCTCATCGACGACGGCCTATACTTGGAGCGATCTGTTCAGCGAGTGTGTGCATCAGGATCGTTTTTTAATCGCGCATCCGTTCAATCCACCGCATTTGATCCCCTTGGTGGAACTGTCGGGGCACCATGATCCCGTTTTGGCGCATGCCACCGAAATATACGAAGGGTTGGGGCGCGTTGTGATTTCTTTGAAAAAAGAGGCGCCGGGACACATTGCAAACCGATTGGCCGCGGCCCTGTGGCGAGAGGCGGTCCATCTGATGAAAGAGGGCGTGGCAGAGGTGCGTGACATCGACAATGCCCTGATCCACGGACCGGGTCTGCGTTGGGCAACAATTGGGCCCAGCCTTGCCTATCATTTGGGTGGTGGAGATGGCGGTATTTCGGCCTATTTCGAACACCTTGGGAAAAGCCAGGAAAAGCGTTGGGACACGCTTGGTACCCCTAAACTTGACGATGCGACTGTACAGATGTTGGTTGATATGATCGAACGTGAATATGGTGATCGATCTTCGGCTGAGTTGGCGAATAAACGCGATCATGATTTGATTGGAATTCTGAAGTCACGCAAGGAAACGCCCTAATTTCCATAGCGCGCTTTGAACGATAGCATGCGCAGTCTATATGCTATCATACATCAAACACATTCCAAAGCAGGAGCCGCACATTGACGTCCCCAGATACTGAATATGCATCATTAGCTGCTTTTTATCGTGCTGCTTGGGATCAGTTGGGGCGGGGTGTTGCCGATGCAAAGCATCCAGCGCGCACACCGACATTGGCGACGATTTCCGCAAATGGATTTCCCGCGCAGCGTACCGTTGTTTTGCGGGCGGCCGACAGAGCGGCGGCAGAAGTTGAAATTCACACAGATGCCCTAACGCCCAAAGTCGAAGAATTGCGCGCAAACAATAAGGCGGCGCTGCATGTCTGGATCCGCAAATCTATGCTGCAACTTCGGCTTGAAGTTTGTGTTGAAATTTTAATGGGCTTGGATGTTGCAGACCGCTGGAACGCGGTGCCGGCTGCATCGCGTATATCCTACGGCACGCACCCCGTTCCGGGTCAACCGATCATGGGGCCGTTTGATTATGAAAAACCTGCAGAACAGGCACGTTTTGCCGTCCTAAAAGGCTATGTTCAGCAGATCGAAGTTTTGTACCTTGGAGCCAAACATCAACGCGCAGTTTATAAACGCGCTGACGATTGGTGCGGGCAATGGATTTCACCCTAATCTTGCGGCGTGCGCATGTCATCAAATTCTGCTCGGGTTAGGGTGGCTTGAACGCCCAATGACCCATCATTGCGGACGGGAGATTTGCGCAAAAACAACTCAGCCGCGTGGACTTCAGTATGTTCAAAGCAACACTGAAAAATCAGTGACATCAGGTATTCCTGCGTTTCATATTTTTCAGCGGCCGCAATTTGTAAAATGTTGCGGATTAATGGGTCATAATCAAACACACGATCCATTTGATCGGCGTCAATTATGACCCATGATTTATCCAGATACAAAACCATGTCCAAAACATGCGCATCTGGGACAATGTCATCCTCTCCGTAGGTCCCAATGTTACAGGGAAGCGTCAGGTTATTTAGTCGGATCTGCGCATGTTTTGTCATCTATTGTACCAATTATGCACTGGCGATTTTTTTCTTAGGATCAAAGAATGGTTTTTCGGATACCACGCCATTTCGCATGCCCGCTTTGGTGTCGATGACCAGTGCTGTACCGATGTCGGTGTGCGATGTGGACACCATGGCAAGTGCGATGTTTTTCTTTAACCTTGGGGAATAAACGGCGGATGTCACTTTGCCCACAATCTTATCCCCTGCACTGATCTGCCAAAATGTTGTATTCGGCCCTGTCAGGGGATCGCCATCAAATTCAATTCCAATCAATTGACGCGAAACACCTGTTTGATGGATTGTTTTCAGCGCTTCTTTTCCAACGAAATCTTCGTCCATTTCCAAATCAACCAAACGCCCCAATCCAACCTCATAGGGGTTTGTGTTGATATCTGCATCCGCGTGATAGGATAGCATCGCACCCTCAATGCGGCGGATTGAGGATGTGTGCCCAGGTTTCAGACCGTGCGCCTGACCAGCGGCCATTATTTTTTCCCACAATTCATCCCCCTTCGACCCATCGCGCAGATAAATTTCATACCCCAATTCACTAGACCACCCTGTGCGGGACACCACCAATGGAATGCCATCCAGATCCAGTTCGCGTAGCCAATAATATTTTAATGATAAAATATCATCGCCGAATAACTCTTGCATGATTAGTCCCGATTTCGGGCCCTGAAGTTGAAGGGGCGACACATCAGGTTCGTGGATTTGAACATCCAATCCCGAATGCACGGCAACGCCTTGGGCCCAGAACAGAACATCACTGTCTGCCAATGAAATCCAAAAATGGTTTTCCGCCAACCGCAGCAAAATAGGATCGTTTAAAATGCCTCCTGCCGCATTTGTGATCAGCACATATTTGCATTGGCCCACTTGCATGTTCGACAGATTGCGTGGGGTCAGCATTTGCACAAATTTTGCGGCGTCTGGTCCTGTGATTTCCACCTGACGCTCAACTGCGACATCACACAAAATAGCATCATTCACCAGGTTCCAGAAATTCTGTTCGGGATCACCAAAATCACGTGGGATGTACATGTGGTTATAGACTGAAAAATCACGTGCCCCCCAACGCACAGTTGCGTCGAAATAGGGCGATTTGCGAATTTGTGTGCCAAAGCCAAAATTTGATGTGGTGCTCATAGTGGTGAAAATCCATCTGCGTTTCGTTGTCTGTCCATGTAGCTCCTAATCACAGGAATAGAAGCGTTGAAAACAGAAAATTATGACCTGTTATTGTTTGTCCGAGTTCGACACCTAAAACTATGGAATGCATGAACAATCACCAACACCATTTGATCGACTAATCGCGCTGATCATCGGGAATTTTTCGGCCCCACGCGGGGGGCGGCGCATCCTGGTTGCGTTGCTTTATGGTTGTGTGTGTCATGCGATCTTTGCGGTGGCTGTGATTGCGATGATCGTGGTTATGTATACGGGCATGACGGCATCATTTGGGCGCGTGCCTACGCCGCCGTGGTCATGGGCGGCAAATTTATTGTTGGTTCTGCAATTTCCGTTGGGACATTCATTTCTGCTCTCCAAAACGGGGCGCAGAATAATATCGTTTTTTGCCAAAAACGCGCATGCAGCGACGTTGCAAACAACGATTTTTGCAACGCTGGCATCAGTTCAACTTAGCCTGCTGTTTTTGTTTTGGACACCCTCTGGCATCGTTTGGTGGGTGGCAGAAGGGGAAATGAAATGGGTCCTAACAGCGCTTTATGCCTGTTCATGGGCCTTGCTGATGAAGGCAAGCTATGATGCAGGTGCCGAAGTGCAATCGGGCGCCTTGGGATGGATGTCCCTACTGCAAAAAATCAAGCCGAATTATCCCGATATGCCAACGACGGGCCTATTTGCGATTATTCGCCAACCAATCTATCTGTCATTCGCGCTGACATTGTGGACCGTCCCCGTTTGGACCCCAGATCAGTTGGTGTTGTCCACCATTCTAACGGCCTATTGCCTGTTGGCCCCAATGTTCAAGGAGCGGCGATTTCAGGCCCGGTTTGGTGCAGAGTTTGAACACTATCGCACAAAAACACCGTATATGCTTCCGCGTATTAGGGGCATAAACAGGGATTAAAGGTGTCTTCCCTCTTTGATCTGATGTGAATTGTGACTAGATTTACAACAAACACATTTACGGAGAAGAAGTTGTGTCCAAAACAGCCGCAGATTATTTAGCAGAAGCAAACGCAGTCGTGTCACGGGTCAGCGCCGAAGAGGCGGTCGGATATTGGGGGCAGGCGGGGACCACTTTCGTCGACGTGCGCGACAGTGGTGCAATTGCCCAAAGCGGTACAGTCAAAGGTGCATTGCGCATTCCGCGTGGAATGATCGAATTCGCAGCGGACGATACATCAAAGTTGCACAATGAAAACCTGAATAAAGAGGATCGTATTTGCCTGATCTGTGCGGCGGGTGGACAGGCCGCGTTGGCGGGTAAAACCATGGTTGATATGGGATATACAAATGTTGTGAACGTTGGTGGTTTTGCCGATTGGCAGGCCGCCGGTGGTGAAACAGAAGAATAAGATTTGCGCATTCTTGCAGTCATGTTTGGGGCCGTCATTACCGCGGCCCCTGTTCACAGCGCAACCCAATGTGATCACTTAGGTGCGCTGCAGGCTGATCCAATGGCTGTTTCAGCACCAGTTGCCTTTGATGCGATTGATGCGAATGCATTGATTTCTGCCTGTACCCTTGCACTGCAAGGTGACGGCACCGACGGGGCGCGGTATTTGTTGCAACGTGCACGCGGGTATTTACGTGCAGGGCGCAGTGATCAGGCCATGCAGGATATTCGTGCGGCACATGATTTGCATTACCCTGCCGCGACATTTGCATTGGCAACGGCGTATTTTTTGGGTGACGATGTACCGCAGGATTTTGAACAGGCGCGCATGCTGTTTGAAAACTCATACGAACAGGGCGTCAACTGGTCGGCAAAGGGATTAAGTATGTTGTATGAAAATGAATTTTTCGATGGTTATGATCCCGTAAAATCGGCGGATTGGTTGATGAAATTCGAACGGTGACATGATGCCCTTTGAATACACCACATCTGTGAAACCCGATTGGATTGATTACAACGGTCATATGCAAGATGCGTATTACGGTTTGGTGTTTAGCTATGCCGTTGATGCCTTTCAGGATTGGGTTGGATTTGATGCGGCCTATCGTACGGAAACCGACTGCACCATTTATCTGGTCGAGGAACACAAATATTTCCTTCGAGAGGTGAAAGAGCGAGATCCCCTAACTGTTCAAATTAGCGTGTTGGGTGTTTCAGAGAAAGTGTTTCATTTGCACTGTGTGATGCAAAGTGATGGTCACGATGTGGCGATTTCGGAATTGATGGAAATGCATGTCTGTCAAAAACCAACCCCCAAGGGTGCGCCCATTCCGCATGACATTGCAGCGCGTTTAAATGAGTTGATCATATCCGACACACATAAATCGCAAATCGCACGCCGTGCGCGTGCGATGCGTATTCATTCATAATGGGTCAACGTTGTTAGCACTAACCAACCTGTCATGCAGGTTGTTAAATTATCCTAGATAGACCCCAAGACCGCTCGCGACGATCAAAAGTATCGACATTATTGCCACCTTCTTCGCCAAATAAACACGTTCACTGCGTTCAAAATTTGAGTGATATTGGTATATATCCTTTAGGTTTTGGTCTGCATAGCTCATTGATTTGCCTCATTTATTATTATTTTTATGTCCTCAAGTTAGCATAGATTTGTGTCATTATGATCGTGTTTATTGGCGGTGAAATTTTGTGTGATTAATTCGCAACATTTATATCCAAAGACGAAAAGCCTGTGTAACTTGGAAACCCAAGACCTGTCCATCGACAAAACGCCTTAGGTCCAATTCTCTTTCGCCCACATCTTAATGTGT
>CAXACF010000134.1:0-5525 GCA_963967125.1 uncultured Rhodobacterales bacterium
TGGTGATTTCACAAATGCCATATGACCATCTCTAGGTGGTCTATTAATTGTATAACCCATATCCATTAATCTTTGGCATATTTCATATATATTTTTAACTCTATAAGCTAAGTGACCAAAATTTCTAGATCCCTCTCCTAAATTGTCACCGTCCCAATTATAAGTTAGTTCAATTTCTGCATTATTGTCGTTTGGTGCAGCTAAAAAAATTAATGTGTATCTGCCTTTTTCATTTTGCATTCTTTTTGTCTCTTTTAAACCCAGTCCATCACAAAAAAATTTTAACGACTCCTGAATATTAGAAATTCTGATCATTGTGTGTAAATATTTCATAGTAAAATTATAATTTATTTCTATTCTAGTTCAATAGTACTTGGTGGTTTTGAGGTCACATCATAGACAACTCTATTTATACCTCTAATGTTGTTAACTATTTTATTCGATACCATTTGCATAAATGATTTATTAAATTGAAAATAATCCGCTGTCATCCCATCTTCAGATGTTATTGCTCTAAGCAAACATAAATATTCATAGGTTCTATTGTCTCCCATGACACCAACAGTTTTAACAGGCAGTAATGCAGCATAAGCCTGCCATATCTTATGATATAGATTGTTTTCTCTTAATGCATTTACAAAATAATTATCTGCTTCTTTTAAAATTTTTATTTTTTCTTTAGTAATTATGCCTGGCATTCTAATTGCTAAACCAGGACCAGGAAAAGGATGTCTAGAAATAATTTCTTTACTTAAATTTAATTCTAGACCTAACATTCTAACTTCGTCTTTAAACAAATACTTCAATGGTTCAACTAATTTTAATTTCATTTTTTTTGGTAAACCACCAACATTATGATGAGACTTAATTTTTGAAGTTTGACTTCCTGTAACAGACTTACTTTCAATTAGATCAGGGTATAGAGTTCCTTGAGCTAAAAATTTTACATTTTTTATTTTTTTTGCGTATTTTTCAAAAAGTTTGATAAATAAATTTCCAATAATTTTTCTTTTTTTTTCTGGATCCGTTACATTTTTTAATTTGCTAATGAATAATTGTTCGGCATTTACATAAATTAAATTCAATTTAAATTTTTTTCTAAAAGTATTTACTACTTGTTTTTCTTCGTTTTTTCTGAGCAGACCAGTATTAACGAATATACAAGTTAAGTTTTTTCCAATCGCATTACTAATTAATTTTGCTACTACACTACTATCTACTCCACCAGATAATGCACAAATTACTTTAGAATTTCCAACTTGTTCTTTAATTTGTTGCATAAGTTTGGATTTTTGATTTTTTGATGTCCAATTTTTTTTAATTTTACAAATTTTAATTACAAAGTTTTTTAATATTACTTTGCCTTTAACTGTATGGGAAACTTCTGGATGAAACTGTATGCCATATATTTTTTTTTTTACATTTTCTATCATACATAATTTCGAATTTGAGGATTTTGCTATAACTTTAAAACCTTTAGGTAATTTAATTACCTCATCTCCATGGCTCATCCATACATTCGTAGATTTTTTTGAAAAGAAATTTTCGGTTAAAGCGCTTTTTTTTAATTTTGTAACTTTTGCTAACCCAAATTCTCTTGATTTTGCTCGTTTTACTTTACCTCCTAATTCTTTAGAGATTATCTGGTGGCCAAAACAAATACCTAAAATTGGAATATTTAAACTTAATATACTTCTATTGAATTTAACTTTTTTATTTTGATAAACATTTAATGGACCACCTGATAAAATGATGCCTTTCACATTTTTTTCATTTTTGTAGTTTTTAAGTTTGTTGTGACTTATAATTTCACAAAAAACATTTAATTCTCTTACTTTTCTTGCAATTAATTGTGTAAACTGAGACCCAAAATCGATTATTAAAATTTTATCTAGATTATTTTCAAGACGCATCTTTTTTTTCAAACTCTTTTAGGCGTTTGTTAATCGATGCGATTTTATCACAAAGGTTCGAGCATATTTTCTTAAAATCTTCTCTAAGTTCCTCTGCTTTAGAAAAATTAGATCTTTCTAACTCAATATCAATTAATAGATACATTGCCTCTTCGTTGTTTGGCTCGAGTAGTAAAACTGTATTTATATTTTTTTCTAGTTCTGTTTTATTTTCTTCATTTTTAAATATTTTTGCTAAATATAGATATGACTTTGAGTCTTTGGGATTGTATACAATATTTCTTTGAAATAAAAATTTTGAATCTTCATATTTTTCATTTTCATAAAGACTTTTTGCTTCATCAAAAAAATTAACTTTTTCCGCGTTAACATTAAAAACTAAAGTAAAAAGTAAAATTATGTGTCACCACACAAGGCAACTTCATCCGCGCCAAGTGTGATTGCGTCCACTTTTAACCGCGTCACACGATTGCAATAATTGCGCGGAAGCTCTCCAGCCAATGGGGTTTCGTCCACATCAGGCGGGCGCACATCATCAATATGCACACCAAGTTGCCCCAACAGCTCTTTTCGCCGCGGGCTGCCTGATCCAAGAACAAGTTTCACTTACTTGAAACGATAATTGATCCGACCTTTGGTCAGGTCATAGGGTGTCATTTCCACCTGCACGCGGTCGCCTGCCAAAACCCGAATACGGTTTTTGCGCATTTTTCCTGCCATATGTGCGTTGATCTCATGGCCGTTTTCAAGCTCGACCAGAAACGTCGCATTTGGCAAGAGTTCCTTAACGACACCTGGAAATTCGAGCAATTCTTCCTTGGCCATAGTCTCTCCTACATATTGTTACGTGCTGCGCAGTATATCGCGCCTGGCGCTAAATGTATCTATTTTTCAAAATTTTCAAGAGGATTCATTGGAAACTGTGGCAACAGGGACAGATAGATCACGCATATCTTGTTCGCTCCAATGCGTACGGTTCAAAACAACACCGTCTTTGCGCACCGCTTTGATCGCATCCAGATCGATGTCGCAATAGGTCCATCCGGGCGTTCCAATTTCACCCAAGGCCATTACGCCGTCTGCAGGAAATCCGCGATCAGGGGGGCCAAAAACCCCGCCCGTTCCTGTTGCTTCATCCACTCCGTTAAAGCGGGCCTCATTGCTAAGAAGGGACGACATGACAGATACACATTGATTTTCCAACGCGCGCGCCATTGCACCAATACGAACGCGCCAATATCCATGCATCGCTTCGGTGCAGGATGGTACCAACAGCACATCCACATCCTTTAACGCGCGGCCCAATTTCGGAAACTCACTATCATAACAGATTAGGATGCCAAATCGCCCCAGATCTGTTTCGATAACATTCAGGGGGTTTCCGTGCTCAACGCACCATTCTTCACGCTCAAAGCGGGTCATGATCTGTTTATCCTGCAGGACATAGGCGCCGCTGGGATCAAAAACACCCAAACGGTTTACGTAACGGCCATCGTCCCACACAGGCGCACTGCCTGATAAAATGTAGACCCCATATCGCTTGGCAAGTTTCATATGTGTCTCGCAAATTCGATCGAATACATCTGAAACCGATGACAGCGCGGTTTCCATTTTTGCGGCACTTTCCTCTCCAGCAAGCGATGAAAGTTCCATTGATGCGTATTCAGGAAATACGAGAAACTCAGCCCCCTTACCAGCAGCGTCCGCGACCCAGTTATCTAGTTTTTGTTCGTATTCGTCCCAAGACTGTAACCAAGTGATGGGGTAAGCCGCCGTTGCAATACGCATGATGTCCTCGAACGTTTTTTGGACAAGTTACCGCGATCCGCACCATTCGCAAAAGAAAAAGAGGGCCGAAACCCTCTTTTCCCCTGCAATACTCGTCAAATGCGCAATGCGCATACTCGTTACCTGCAAACACAAAAAATATACTCGCGACGCATCACATTGGATGCAGCTGTAGAATGCCCGTGTTTAGGCGCGGGATGAATACAGTACAAAGTTTATATAATGGGGCAAAAGGATAGGTTTTGCGTGTCGCGTTGAGTGCGGTTTAGTTTGGGGCCGCCTGCGCGATCATTTCCATAAAAGTTTGTCCAACTGATTCTACGACCATTTTCACGCCTGTGGCGTTGGGATGGATGCCATCTGGTTGAAAATACTGGGAGGCACTTTCATCCAATTGGCCGTCGGTAATGAACGGTTCAAAAAAACTGGGGATATAAAGCGCACCATAGCGTTCCGCCAACTGGGGAAAGATTTGGTCGAATTGCTGTTTGTAATCGGGGCCATAATTGTTGGGGGCATGGGTGCCCACCACCAAAATTGCAACTTGGGCCTTCTGCAATTCGTCCAAAATGCCCATAAGGTTCGCGCGGGCAACTTCGGGGGCAATACCACGCAGCACGTCGTTACCACCCAACGCAACAACCGCCGCATCCAATCCCGGTTCAATTGACCATGCCACGCGTTCCAATCCACCTGCGGTCGTGTCCCCAGAAACCCCTGCATTGATCAAACGGACATCATCGCGCTGAGAATTCACATAGCGTTGCAGTTGCGGGACCAGTCCATTTTCAGGAACCAAACCATACCCGTGGGTTAGGCTATCTCCCAGCATCAGGACATCAATGCGGTCATCCGCTTTGACAATCGAGGCACAGATCAGAAAACATGCCATCAGCATCTTGCCCATAGTTGCCAAAGGCCCATATGAGAAAGGCAAGTTCACTATAAGGCCGAATTGTTTCATGACGTCCCCCATTATTTCCCTATCAAATGTACATCTTTCCCTAGAAAGCAATGCTGGAACAGTTGAGATTTTGAAAAACATCTCACTTGACGTATCGGCAGGTGAAAGTTTGGGGTTAATTGGACCATCTGGTTCGGGGAAATCCTCACTCCTCATGCTTCTTGGTGGGTTAGAGCGTGCCAGCAGTGGGATCGTGAATATTTCGGGCACCGATCTATCACGGCAAAGCGAAGATCAACTTGCATTGTTGCGACGCGATCAAATGGGGATTGTGTTTCAATCGTTCCATTTGATCCCAACGATGACGGCGCTTGAAAATGTGGCAACCCCATTGGAATTGGCGGGGGTGCGCGATGCATTTAGCAAAGCGCAAGAGGCCTTGGATGTTGTGGGCCTTGCCCACCGTCATGACCACTATCCAGCGCAGCTATCAGGGGGTGAACAACAGCGTGTTGCACTTGCCCGCGCAGTTGTGGCACGGCCCAAAATCCTGCTCGCAGATGAACCAACAGGCAACCTAGATGGTCCAAACGGAACTGCAATTATGGATTTATTGTTTTCCCTGCGCGACCAATTCGGATCAACCCTAATTTTGGTGACGCATGATCCAGTTTTGGCAAATCGCTGTGATCGCACAATTCGCCTGCGCGATGGCATGATTGAACAACAGGTCTCTCAATGAGCTGGCGCGTTTCCGGCAAAATTGCGCGACGTGAGCTGCGCTCGGGTCTAAGCGGGTTTCGAATATTGATTGCCTGCTTGGCACTAGGTGTCGCAGCGATTGCTGCTGTTGGCACCGTGCGCAGTGGCACTCAAGCGGGCCTTGTTTCCGAAGGTTCAGCCCTATTGCCAATTATTCT
>CAXACF010000135.1:0-5503 GCA_963967125.1 uncultured Rhodobacterales bacterium
TGTTTCAACCCCCTCTTCTACCATATTTAAGGAACTGAATTTTGCTCCTTGTGCAGACTTTGGTCTCTTACAAAACGCGGCAATCATTGCACGGTCAAAAAACAGAAAAACGCATGTAGGTGGAATATATTCCTCTGACACATTTTATGACGAAAGATCAGACCTTAACAAAGAATTAACAAGACATGGGATACTCGCCGTTGAAATGGAGACAGCTGAATTATATAATCTTGCCTTGAGATATAAAAGAAGGGCTCTTTCAATCCTCACAATAAGTGACCATCTTCATACTGGAAAAGCCTTAAGTTCAAAAGACCGCGAGAGTAGCTTTGTCCAAGGGTGTCGCATTTGGTGCGGACTCAGGCACCGTTGCCTTGGCGCTCGCCACAGGTGAGGCGACAATGCCAATCCCAGAATCTGTGAAAGTGACGTTCAAGGGCCAAATGGCCGATCACATGGATTTCCGTGACGTTGTACATGCCACACAGGCGCAGATGTTGGATCAATTCGGCGACAACGTATTCCAAGGCCGCATCATCGAAGTGCACATTGGCACATTGTTGGCCGACCAGGCGTTTACATTCACCGATTGGACAGCCGAGATGAAGGCCAAGGCCTCCATCTGTATTTCAGAGGATGCAACCCTGATTGAATCCTTGGAAATCGCAAAATCACGCATCCAAATCATGATCAACAAAGGCATGGATAACGATGCCCAAATGTTGCAAGGGTTGGTGGACCGCGCAGACGCACGCATCGCGCAAATCAAATCAGGCGAAAAACCTGCATTGGCCCCTGACGCGGATGCAAAATATGCCGCAGAAGTTGTGGTTGACCTGGATTTGATCAACGAACCGATGATCGCTGACCCCGATGTGACAAACGCAGATGTGTCAAAACGCTATACCCACGACACAATCCGCCCTGTGTCCTTCTACAATTCTGAAAAGAAAGTAGACTTGGGCTTTGTCGGGTCCTGCATGGTGCATAAGGGCGACATCAAAATCGTCGCACAAATGCTGCGCAACATCGAAAAAGAGCAAGGGTCCGTTGAATTCAACGCACCACTTGTTGTGACAGCACCAACCTACAACATCATTGATGAGTTGAAGGCAGAAGGCGATTGGGAAGTGTTGCAAAAGTATTCTGGGTTTGAATTCGACGATTCAGCGCCAAAAACAACGGCACGTACAGAATACGAAAACACACTCTACCTTGAACGCCCGGGCTGTAACCTATGTATGGGCAACCAGGAAAAGGCGGCCAAGGGTGACACGGTTCTGGCCACATCAACGCGTCTGTTCAAAGGCCGCGTGGTTGAGGATACACCTGAAAAGGCGGGTGAATCGCTATTGGCATCAACCCCTGTTGTTGTGTTGTCCGCAATTCTTGGGCGCACACCGTCCGTCGAGGAATATAAATCAGCGGTCGAGGGCATCGACCTAACCAAGTTCGCACCGCCCAAAACAACGCCGATTGATAGCCTTTCTGTTCACTACTAAGTGAACCTCTCCCAAGACTAAGGCCCGCATTTGCGGGCCTTTTTTTATTGCAAAATGCACAGCAGATTTTTGGTAGGCTGAGAACACCGTTGCCACAGCCACGTCGTGGTAGTCATGACATGTTGCATTGATGCTGTACACAAACCAATCTTGGGCGACGTAAATGGAAACGATAACGTTCTTAAGGCAACAGACGTCAGGTCCTAATTTGCCTGGGCCTGTTCCAAGGCTGGCAAAAACCGCTGCAGATAATCTGATCCCACCAATGGTCCTGCATAGCGAAATAGGATTGTGCCATCCCCATCCACGATAAAGGTTTCCGGCGGGGCTGTGACGCCCCAATCAATCGCCGTGCGCCCCTGTGGATCAAACGCGATTCCCGCAAACGGGTTGCCATCGTCATTGATGTATTTGATCGCTTGGGCAGGATCATCTTTGATATTCACGCCATAAATGGTTATGCCCTGCTCTTGCAGTTCCAACAACACGGGATGTTCGGCGCGACAGGGTGGACACCAGCTGGCCCAAAAATTGACCAAACTCACTTCGCCTGCACTCAAATCCCCTGCCCCAACGCCCTCAAACGATCCTAAGGTTTCCGTCGTGATTGCGGGCGCGGATTGTCCGATAAAGGTGGATGGCAAATCATTAGGATTATCGCGCTGCATCCCCACGTAAAACACCCCGGCAAGCCCCGCAAAAATCAGCGGTGGCAGCAACATCAGCGGTTTAATTTTGGCCATCACGCGCGCCCTCAATCTGTTCCAAACGTTTACGTGCTGCTGTGTTGCGCAGAACCATCCAAATCACAAGGATCGCAAGCAGGGCCAAACCCGCCGCATATGATCCCAAAACCGCAAAGGCGTATTTTCCTAAATCTGGCATCATGGCTTATCCTCTTTCTCGGGCAAGAAGCGCGCTGGCGCGACGGATACGGATTTCTGTGCGTGTTCCTATTAAAACAAGAGCCACAAACAGCAACACAAATCCCGTGATCGACATTAATAAGGGTTGGTAGAAAACATCTGCCACATTCTTTTCTTTGTCGAGTGACAATGAAGCCCCCTGATGCAATCCTTGGTTCCAGAATAACACCGCATATCGGCTCAGCACTGCAAAAACGGACCCAACCATACACAGGACCGAGGTCAGATCAGCCGCCGTGTCAGGATTATCAATTGCTGCCCACAGCGCCACATACCCAAGATAGAACAAAAACAAGATCAGGAATGAGGTCAGGCGCGGATCCCAGGCCCACCATGTGCCCCACATCGGTTGCCCCCAAAGCGCCCCAGTGATCAGGGTGATCAGCGTCATCACAATGCCAATGGGTGCCGCAGCCTTGGCCGCAAGCGCGCTGACGTGATGGCGGCGGATCAACCAAATAAGCGAGGCGACCAACATCATAAACCACGCATTGATTGCAATTAGGGCCGCAGGAACATGCAGGTATATGATCTTGACTGTCGATCCCTGTTTGTAATCATCAGGCGTCAAGAAATATCCCCAATATAGCCCAACAGCGATGAAAAATGCAGCGCCGGCTGCGAACCATGGAACAATCTTGCCCGAAAAGGACAGGAATTTAACTGGATTTGCATATTCCCAAAGTGACATTCCGTCTCCTTAGCGTAAGTTAATCTTTAAAACCGCAGCCGATGCAAATGGCAACAGCGCGATTGAGGCAAATGTGATACCCAACAACAGTGACATGGGGGTCCCCACATCCATCCCCGCAATCCCCCGCCGCGCGAGTTCCGCGCCAAATATCAGCGTGGGGACATAGAGTGGCAAGACCAAAAGCGACAAAAGCAATCCGCCCCGCTTTAACCCCACCGTCAGCGCCGCACCAAATGTTCCAATGACGCTAAGCGCAGGTGTGCCCAACAACAAGGACAGAACAATCCAATAAAACGCATCTGATTGAAGGCCCAGCAAGACCCCCAACACGGGTGCCACTAGAACCAAGGGCAGGCCCGTGGTGATCCAATGGGCCAAGGATTTCACACTGACCACCGCCTCAAGCGGCAGGGGTGCTGTGGCCAAGAGGTCCAATGTGCCATCCTCAAAATCCAGCGCGAAAATTCGATCAAGCGACAAGAGGCAGGCCAACAATGCCCCAACCCACAAAATCCCGGGCGCAATTTTGGACAAAAGGCCCATTTCGGGGCCAACACCAAAGGGCACCAAAACCACAACGATCAAGAAAAACGCAAGGCTTAACCCAAATCCGCCCCCTGCCCGAATGGCAAGCCGCATATCCCGAAGCAAAAGCGCGCTCATAAAAAGGCCTCGTTCAGGTTGAATTGCTGTTCTGGGGTGGCCTTAAACTGGGACAAATCCAATGTTTCTGCCCGCGTGCCTAATCCCAAATCGATGTGCGTGGCAATCACCGCCATGCCGCCCCGATCCAAATGCCCCGCGATCATATCGCCAAATTGGCCAACTGCCACGGTGTCCAGTGAAACTGTGGGTTCATCCAGCAACCATATGGGCCGCCCTGTCACCATCAAACGCGCCAATCCCAAACGCCGTTTTTGCCCCGCCGACAACATGCCTCCGGGTCTATCGATAAGATGGTCCATGTCAAAAACTGCAATCGCGGCATCAATGGACCCAGTTCCAAAAACGCTGGCCCAAAATTCCAAATTTTCGCGCACGGTTAGCGTGGATTTTATGCCGTCCAAATGTCCCGCATAAACGGCTGTATCCTCGGGCATATCCACCTGTCCTTCATGCACAGTTTGCAATCCTGCGATTGTCCGCAGCAGCGTGGTTTTTCCCAAACCATTTGGCCCCCGCAGGATCAACGCCTGACCTGCGGATACTTCAAATCCAACACCTGACAACAGATGGCGCGATGCGCGTAGAACACTTAGATTTGAAACAGTTAATGTCATATCACTGGCTTACACCATGATGATGCATTGCAAAAGATGAATTTGATCACGCCCCGGTGATAGGATCACTTACAGGCAGCAACGCAACCGCGATACGACGCCCCTCTGACAACAGAACATTGTAGGTCCGCGCGGCAGAGGGGCTATTCATTGCCTCAACACCCAGTCCCGCAGTTTCCAGTTCGGTGCGAAAATCCGCAGGAATATGCAGCGTATCTTTGCCTGTTCCGATGAACAAAACATCGACCTGACCCGCCAAAGTCAGCAGCGTTTCAGTGTCGCTGTATCCACCCCATTCGGTGACCCCTGCCCCTGAACACAAAACGGCACTGTTATAGACCTGACCACCGACACGAAAAAACCCAGGACCATAGCCATCAATGGGCAGCGCATCGGTGTAGTTGATTTCATTCAAACGCATATGATTTACACCTGCGGAACCTGTGTGCCCGCCTCATTATTCGGTTTGCTCCAATCGCGTTTTACGCCCAAGGCCATCAGGATCGCAGAGGCGACGAAAATCGAACTATAGGTGCCCACAATCACGCCCCATGTCATCGCAAAGACAAAGCCGCGGATCACATCGCCACCCAAAACCAATAGGGCGATCAACGCGATCAATGTGGTAACCGATGTCATCATTGTCCGGCTAAGCGTTTCGTTGATCGACAGGTTCAACACATCCTTCAACGGTTTGGATTTATATTTGCGCAGGTTTTCACGCACGCGGTCAAACACAACAACCGTATCGTTTAGGGAATAACCAACAATGGTCAGCAGCGCCGCGATGATGGCCAAATCAAATTTGATCTGTAACCATGAAAAAATGCCGATCGTCAGCAATACGTCATGGACCAAGGCTAAAACAGCGCCCACCGCAAATTGCCATTCAAAGCGCAGCCAGAGCTAAAACAACACCGCTGCATTACCCAGATTGACCGCAATGATCGCGGTTCGGATCAATTCGCCTCAAACCTCCGGGCCTACACTTCCCACAGATACAAATTTGCCCGCGGGTTCAACAGATGACAAAGCGGCAAAGTCACTTATGGTCATTTGCGCGGTCACCGCACCTTCTCCTGCCTGAGACGGAATACGGAC
>CAXACF010000136.1:0-5469 GCA_963967125.1 uncultured Rhodobacterales bacterium
GGCCCTCTGTGATTTCAATTTTTTCCGCCAGTCCTTTGATCAACTGCACGCGGCCCGTTTTTAGTGCTGGGCGCAGATAGGCCTTGGCTGAGGACCAACGTTCCCCGTTGTGGGTGGTCTGCTCCATAGGGCCGAAGCCCTCTTGCTTTTGCCCGTTATAATCTGCGGTTGCCTCGTACCCCGCTTGCACACCTGCCTCGACAAAGGCGGTCACCAACGGATTGTCGCGCTTACCCCGTGTCACGTGCAGCGGGCCGTTTTTCCCACGCCATTCGGGATCACCGCCATGTCCCGCAGATGTCCAACTTTCTTGGCGTAAATAATAGGGAAGCACATCGGCATAGGACCAACCATGTGCCCCCATTTCCGACCAAGTATCAAAGTCGCGTGCATGACCCCGTACATAGACCATACCATTAATACTGGATGATCCACCAATCACCTTACCCCTTGGGCAGGCCAACTGACGACCGCCCAAGTGGGGTTCAGGTTCAGACCAATACCCCCAATCATACCGCGGCATATTCATAGGATAACTTAAGGCACCTGGCATTTGTATTAGGGGGCCTGCATCGCTGCCGCCAAATTCAATGACGATCACACTGTGGCCTGCCTCGCTTAACCGATAGGCCATGGCACATCCGGCGCTTCCCGCACCGACGATTACGTAATCTGCTTGCATGCTTTCCTCCTAGGTCAATTGGAACGACGGGGTGGGTGGGCGGCGGTCCAATGGACCTAGAATGGCGCCTCAACATCTCCCATACGGACAAAAACGGATTTCATTTGCGAATAATGCTCCACCGCCGCTTTTGAATTTTCACGGCCAACACCTGACAACTTGGCCCCGCCAAAAGGCGCCTCAACGGGCGCATCGTTGTAGGAATTGATAAAACAACTCCCCGCCTCTAATTTCGCAATCACACGATGTGCGCGTGACAGATCATTTGTGAACACACCTGCGGACAATCCAAATTCTGTATCATTCGCACGCGTGATCACATCTGTTTCATCCGTAAAATCCAACACCGCCATTACCGGACCAAAGATTTCTTCGCGCGCAATGGTCATGTTATCTCGCACATCGGCAAAGACCGTCGGTTCAAGGTAAAATCCGTCGCGATCCAAACGTCCCCCGCCACAAATCAGGCGCGCTCCTTCGGATTTTCCAATCTCAATATAATCTTGCACAATCTTCATCTGACGTTCGCTAACCATTGGTCCGAAATTTGTGGCCTCATCCAGCGGATCACCAATGATAGCTTCGCGCAGACGTGCGCTTAATCGCTCTAGGAATTTTTCTTTGATCGCCTCATGCACAAAAACACGTGTCCCGTTGGAACAGACCTGCCCCGAGGAATAGAAATTCCCCAAAATCGCCCCGCCTACTGCGTTTTCAATATCTGCATCGTCAAAAATAATCAGCGGGGATTTCCCGCCCAATTCCATGGTCACATGTTTAATACCCTCGGCAGCGGCTGCGTAAACCTTGCGTCCTGTGGGGACAGACCCCGTTAACGACACTTTGTCCACGCGGGTATCGCTTACCAATTTTGCGCCAACATCGCCCATTCCTTGGATCACGTTGTACAGACCTTTGGGCAGCCCCGCCTCGATCAGGATTTCAGCCACCTTTAGCGCACAGAGTGGCGTTGTTTCGGATGGTTTGAAAATCATGGCGTTTCCGCATGCAAGCGCAGGCGCGCCCTTCCAGCACGAAATTTGTGTCGGATAGTTCCATGCACCAATCCCAACGCACAGCCCAAGTGGCTCGCGGATTGTATAGGCCCAGTTTTCGCCCATGGGGATGTGTTCACCTGTCAGCGACCCCGCCAATCCGCCAAAATATTCCAACGCATCCGCAGCACTGGTGGCATCCACATATAGCGTTTCCGACAATGGCTTACCCGTGTCATAGGTCTCTAAAACAGACAGATCGCGGTTACGCTCGCGAATGATATCAGCGGCACGACGCAAGATGCGACCACGTTCCGTTCCCGAAGTTTTCGCCCATTCTTTTTGCGCGCGCTTCGCTGAAATGATCGCCTGTTCAATCACAGCCTCTGTCGCCCCATAGACGCGTCCGATAATTTCACCAGTGGCGGGATAAACAATATCGATGGGCGCTCCATTTGTATCTTCAACATATTCACCGTTGATGAAGTGACTTGCGACGGGTTGAATTTGCATCCTGTATTTCCTTTTGCGTTGCGCTCTTTGCGCCAGTTTGCATCTTACATGCTGACAAGGCTGCCCCACTATTGCCACCACAAAACCGACACTGCCACGACGTTCATTCACAATTTAACTGCTCCGCGCAGGGCGGACACAATCGTGGAATCGCGCCATGGCGGTAATGTTCGAACAATATGGCTAAAAAGTAAAATCATTTTTTAAATGATGATTTAATTTTTATACGATGATTTAAGTTTTGCTATTGGCATTTAAATAATGATAACATGAACCCATGACTAGAAAAAAAATTCGCGATATCAGGCATGAAGAGTTCATAGTTGCAGCACTTGAAGCAACACACAAACGGGGGTTTCACGCCGTTACGATGTCCGAAATAGCGGCCGAAATTGGCGCAACGGCGGCCAGTATCAACTACTATTTCGGTTCAAAAGACCAATTGATGTTTGAAACGATGCGACATTTGCTGCGTATTTTGGGTGCGACGCACAAACAACACCTTGACGTCGCACTGGATCCCAAGGACCGACTGCGTGCGATTTTTGATGCACATTTTGACCCCAGATTTTTTACACCTCAACATTGCAGTTTTTGGGTGCAATTCTGGTCCGCGGCTCCTTACTCAACGCTTCTGGAACGGTTACATCGGATAAACCAGTCGCGGGTTAAATCACATTTTCGCGCGGAACTTGCCCCTCTGGTTCCTGCCCCATTCCGCGAAACCATGCGACGCATTTTGCAGTCGTATTTGGATGGTGTTTGGCTAAGCGTGGCGCAAGCAGATCGGGACATTGATCCGCGCCACGCACGACAAGAGGCGCGCGCCCTGATCGAATTGGTGTTGTCCGCGGAATTTGGCGGTTCAAACTAGGGATTAATCTTGGTCAGGATCTGCCTGACCCACGCCGCGGAACACATATTTAAACGGAAACGCCCAAAGCACGCCAAGTGAGACATAAACAATCACTTCGACCAAGATCGAAGGTCTGTCAAACAACGCAATCACATTCACTGCCACTACGATATATAGCGGCAATCCCACCAATAGGATCAACAACGATAATCTGCGACGTGCTTTGTAGCTTAGCATGTTTAGTCCTGAAATGGATCGGTGACCAAAATCGTGTCTTCACGCTTGGGTGATGTGGAAAGTAGCGCGACAGGGCATTCAATCAACTCTTCAATGCGTTTTACGTATTTGATCGCATTCGCAGGCAAATCGTTCCAGCTTTTGGCGCCTTCGGTGCTTTCGCTCCAACCTTCCATTTCTTCGTAAATCGGTGTGCAGCGTGCTTGTTGATCAGCAGCGGTGGGTAGATATTCCAAACGTTCGCCGTCCAATTCGTATCCAACACAAATCTTTAGGGTTTCAAATCCGTCCAGAACATCCAATTTGGTCAACGAAATTCCAGTAACACCCGATGTTGCACATGTTTGACGGACCAAAACCGCGTCAAACCAACCACAACGACGTTTACGCCCTGTGGTCGTGCCAAATTCATGGCCCCGTTCACCCAAACGCTGACCATCATCATCAAACAATTCTGTCGGGAAAGGCCCCTCGCCCACGCGGGTTGTGTAGGCCTTGACAATCCCAAGGACGAAATCGATTGAGTTTGGCCCAATGCCTGTTCCCGCCGATGCCTGACCTGCCAAAACATTGGACGAGGTCACAAACGGGTATGTCCCAAAATCAATATCCAATAGCGCGCCTTGCGCCCCTTCAAACAAAATACGTTTGCCTGCTTTGCGTTTTTCATTCAGCACCTTCCAAACAGGCGCTGCGTATTTCAAAATTTCTGGTGCAATTTCCTGCAGCTGCGCGATCAAACCCGCGCGATCCACTTCTTCCATGCCCAAACCACGGCGCAATGTGTTGTGGTGCAGCAGCAGGCGATCAACACGCGCCTCAAGCGTTGCGGGATCTGCCAAATCCGCGACGCGGATAACACGACGGCCAACTTTATCTTCATAAGCTGGGCCAATGCCACGGCCTGTTGTTCCGATTTTTGCAACGCTGATCTGGGCCTCTCGCGCACGATCCAATTCGCCATGAACGGGCAGGATTAGCGGCGTATTTTCGGCAATCATCAATGTTGCTGGGCTGATTTCAACACCTTGGGCGCGCACTGTTTCAATCTCTTTCACCAAATGCCATGGATCCAAAACAACGCCATTCCCGATGACCGAGAGTTTGCCGCCACGGACAACGCCACTGGGCAGTGCATGCAGTTTATAGGTCACGCCATCGACAACCAATGTGTGGCCCGCATTGTGGCCCCCTTGGAAACGCGCGATGACATCTGCGCGCTCGCTCAGCCAATCAACAATTTTGCCTTTGCCTTCATCGCCCCACTGAGCACCCACAACCACAACGTTTGCCATGTCTCGCCTTTCTCATGCGCTATCAAACCCGCGCTGATATACAGAGGGAATCTGTTCATGGAAACCACGAAATTGCCGCAGGCCGCAAAAGTCGTGCGATTCAACTCGCAATTCTGGCGCATTCTCCCCTTGCTCATGGGGCAAAAGACGACTATCTACGCCTCCAAGTCGAAAACCTGCGGGGTAGAATGGAAAACGTCGTACTCACCATCCATCTGTTGCTGGCCTTAGGGCTGGTTGGAATTGTTTTGCTTCAACGTTCAGAGGGCGGTGGCCTTGGAATGGGCAGCGGTGGGGACAATGTTATGTCAAGCCGCGGCGCTGCGACCGCGATGTCAAAAGCGACATGGATTTTGGCGATTGCGTTCATCATTACATCGATCACGCTAACAATCATTGCCGCGCAGAACTCATCCGATGGGTCCGTCTTGGATCGTCTGGGCGTTGCCCCAGCGGCACAAGAAGACGGTGTTCCAGAGCTAAACATCGATGAATTATTACCACCCAGCAGCGATGGCACAGCCCCACTTCTACCAAGTGCTGACTAATACTATCCCTTGGGGGTAAGAATATAACCGCAACATAATGTTGCGGTTAGCTTGCAAAATTTTGCGAATCCTTTATTACTTAAGTCCCGTGGTACATGGCACACTTTGCGCCTATGGGACCGATTCATGATGGCATCCATGCCCAACACTACGGGAGAGTTTCAATCTATGGCGCGTTTTGTTTTTATCACTGGTGGCGTGGTGTCTTCGCTTGGAAAAGGCCTTGCCTCTGCAGCTCTTGGCGCACTGTTGCAAGCGCGTGGATATAGCGTGCGTCTTCGTAAATTGGACCCCTACCTAAACGTTGACCCAGGAACGATGAGCCCATCTGAACATGGTGAGG
>CAXACF010000137.1:0-5465 GCA_963967125.1 uncultured Rhodobacterales bacterium
CAAAGGCTGCTTCACCCTTGCCTCGCTCAGCCGACCTCTGTTTTGTAATTGATGGCCTGTTGGAGGAATTCACTAAGCATCTAAATGACGCTAGTATCCGGATTTTTCTGGGTCTGATAGCGCGTATTGGCGCTTTGGGAGCGTAAAAATCTGTTTACATCCGTGACCCTGATCAGAATGTGATTGAACTTAGCTGTTATGCGCTTTGATCGAATTTCCCTTTTCCAGCGGTTCAATTTTGCAGGGCCAGGACTTTATGGTGGCTTTTTTTATTGAGTGAGTTGCAATTTGTTATAATGTATAACGGTTAGCAATGTGGCGGCAAGTGTAGTCAATTGCCGGACGAATGCATTTAAAAGACGGAAAGCAGATGAGTGAACGGCGTGTTATAATTATTGGCGGGGGCATTGGTGGCCTAGCGCTGGGGTTAACGTTACATCAAATCGGGGTGCGTTGTTCAGTTTACGAGTCTGTCAGAAACCTAAAACCTCTGGGTGTTGGCATAAATTTGCAACCCAACGCTGTTCGAGAACTTTACGAACTGGGCATGGGCCCTGACATCTTGGATGCGGTTGGTTTACCCGTTAAAGAATGGGCATTGGTTGGCATGCAGGGGCAGGATATCTATTCCGAGCCTCGGGGCAGCTTTGCTGGCTACAACTGGCCACAGTATGCCGTTCATCGTGGTGAGTTTCATATGGCACTTTATCATCGGTTTTTGGACGTTGTTGGTTTGGACACATTTCATGCAGGGCATCGCGCCAAAAGTTACCGCATTGAAGAAGACGGCAGGGCAAGCGTTACATTCGAAACCGCAACTGGCCCAGTCATGGAAACGGCGGATTTGGTGATCGCGGCAGATGGTATTCATTCCGCCATACGTGGCCAGATGTATCCAGATCAACCGCCGATCCATTGGGGCGGGGTATTGATGTGGCGTGGAACGTCATGGGCGAAACCTGTGCGCACGGACTCCTCATTCATGGGGCTTGGGACACATGCGCATAGAATGGTAATTTACCCAATTTCCCATCCTGATCCAGAAACAGGATTATCATTGATCAACTGGATCGCAGAAGTCACACATGATGATCCAGATGCCTATCAAAATATGGGATGGTATCGACAAACATCCGTGGATGATTTCATTCACCATTTTGAAGACTGGAAATATGATTGGTTGGATGTCCCTGCATTAATTCGGGGATCAGGCGTTGCATATGAAAACCCGATGATTGATCGTGATCCAATTCCCAGCTGGGTTGACGGCCCAGTTGCCTTGTTAGGGGATGCCGCCCACGCCATGTATCCCACGGGATCAAATGGCGCGAGCCAAGCTATTATCGACGCGCGTATAATGGGCGCGAAATTTTTGGAATTTGGCGTCAATCCAGGTGCACTGGCGGCATATAATGCCGAATTACGCGATCCGATCTCTGCCCTTGTTTTACGCAATCGCGATGCAGGGCCATTTGGGTTACTCAACATGGTGAACGATCGGTGTGGCGGAAATTTCGAGAATATCGACGATGTCGTGTCGGAAGAAGAGCGGAACGATTTCATGGCGAAATACAAAAGTGCGGCAGGGTTTGCGCGGGATGCGTTGAACAATGCGCCACGTTTGATCGCTGCGGGTGCAAAAATCGGATCGTAATAGGTGAAACGGTTCGGCCACTCGTGTCTTCATTTATGAGACATGGTATTTCTTTTTCTCAACGTGCGACTATCTAGTGGGTTCAGATACCACGATTACGCAGTGTTACGGGAGGTAATACGATGGGCACATTGAATTTAGACAAAACGCAGTCAATCATCGAATTTGCGCTAAACTGGCGCAAGGAAAACGGGTTGAATCCGCTTACTGTTGCCGTTCTTGATAGCGCGGGCGTGCTTATCGCCCTTTCACGCGAAGATGGCGCAAGCAATCTGCGTCCGGAAATCGCTCAGGGGAAAGCGCGTGGTGCGATCAGCATGGGAATTGGATCGCGCGCATTGTTCAACCGCGCGCAGGAACAGCCATACTTTATCCAATCCATGAACAGCTTGGCGAATGGTTCTCTGGTTCCCGTACCTGGTGGTGTATTGATCAAATCAGATGGCCAACTTTTGGGTGCGGTTGGGATTACTGGCGACACATCAGACGCCGATGAAGCCTGCGCCATTGCCGCGATCGAAGCATTGGGTTTTGTTGCGGATCCTGGTTAACTGCGCAGAACGTCGATCCGTTTTGACATTTGGCCTTGGCGTCCCGACTTACGCTCTTTAGACGCCAAGGTATTGTGACCGAATATCGCTTGCCTCTTCCAAGTCGGCTGAACTGCCACTCCACACGACAACCCCTTTGTGAATGATGTTGTGTTGATCTGCGATTTGCAAAAGATCTTTCAGGTTTTTGTCGACGATCAAAATCGACATTCCATCTGCCTTAATCAATTCAAGCGATTTCCAAATCTTTTTGCGGATCAGCGGGGCCAAACCTTCGGTTGCTTCATCCAAAATGAGCAATTTGGGATTGGTCATCAATGCGCGCGCGATCGCAAGCATTTGTTGTTCCCCACCTGATAGCAGATTTCCCATACTTGATTTTCTGGCAGCCAATTCGGGGAATAGAGCGTAAACGCGTTCGGCATCCCATATTTGGCCAGGCTGGGCATGTTGCCGCGCAGTTGCAATCAGGTTTTCATGCACATTTAAATTCGGAAAAATTTGTCGACCTTCAGGGACCAAACCAAGGCCGAGTTTTGCCACCCGGTGGCTGGGCCATCGTGTGGTATTTTGACCGTCAAATTCAATCTGACCGCTTGTTTTGGGTAAAATCCCCATTATTGAATTTATCGTAGTGGTTTTGCCCATACCATTACGGCCAAGAAGGGTCGCCACTTGTCCCTGATTTATCGTCAGATTTATGCCGTTCAACACCTGGCTATGACCATAGTGTGTGACAACATTCGAAAGAGTCAGCATATTAATCCTCTCCCAAATAGGCGTGTTGTACGTCTTGGTTTTGGCGAATTTGATCGGGATCGCCAGTTGCAATTATGTGACCGTAAACCATGACAGATATGCGATCAGCCAACGTGAAAACAGCGTCCATGTCGTGTTCGATTAAGACGATCGTTTGTTGCCCCTTCAATGTTTCCAAAAGGGTGATCATGTCACTTGCCTCTTCTGGGCCTAGACCAGCAAGTGGTTCATCCAACAATAACAGTCTTGCATCACTGGCAAGGGCCATCGCCACTTCTAGGCGACGTTGCTCTCCGTGGCTTAGGTTTGCCACCTGAATATCTGCACGGCTGCCTAAATCGACGCGCGCCGCGTATTCATGTGCGGTTTTGCGCACGTTCTTGTTTGCGGCGTAGGGTGTCCAAAATCTAAACGAATGGCCCTGCTTTGCTTGAATAGCCAACTGTAGATTTTCGATGACGCTCATCGAATTGATGAGCGATGTAATTTGATATGTCCGCGCGATCCCCAAATGTGGGCGTGCGTGTTCCACCATATGAGTGACGTCGATCCCATCAAATGAAATGGTTCCGCTGTCAGGAAACACATTACCACTTAGTTGTGAAATCAGCGTTGTTTTCCCCGCCACATTTGGTCCAATCACCGCGTGTAATTCGCCCGTTTGCACCTCTAAATTCAGATCATCGGTCGCGCGCACCCCTCCGTAGGCTTTATACAGCCCACTGCTAGTTAATAATCCGGTCATTCTTTATCCCCCGCTTTGGGTATCAGTGCAGAAAGACCACCCTTCACAAACATAACGACGCCAATAAGCAGAAGGCCAAATGGCAGGTGCCAGTAAATCGTCATGGTTGAAAGCACCTCTTCCAATATGATGAAGGTGATTGCACCCAATAGTGGCCCAAAAGTTGTGGCAACACCGCCCAAAATGACCATAAACATCAATTCCCCAGAGCGCGCCCAGTCGATCATTTCGGGTGAGATGAATGTGGTGAAATTGCCGAGGAGTGCACCAGAAAACCCACAGATCATGCCAGAAATTACATAAGCCGCCAATTTATAGGCAAAGGTATTATAGCCCATTGCAATCATGCGCTGTTCATTTCCCTTTATGCCTGCCAAAACCATTCCAAATTGTGATTTGGAAATGCGCCATACCAGCCACATCACGAAAAACAGCGATACTGCGCATATTGTGAACAATTGCGTTGCATCATCGAAATTGACCAATGGAAATTCCGAGCGCGTATCAATGACCAACCCATCGTCCCCGCCGTATTCAGCGATAGATATGAATAGGTAATATACCATTTGTGCAAAGGCCATCGTGATCATGATGAAATAGACACCTTTGACCTTTAAACAAATTAAACCTGTCAGCAGGGCAAAAATACCAGAAACCAATAGCGCCAGTCCAAATTGCACGAACCCATTGGTTGTCGCAATCGCGTCCATTCCGCCATACAGCCAATGATGCGCTGGTATGCCCACCGCATATGCCCCCAGTCCCAGGTATGCTGCATGACCAAAGGAAATCATGCCGCCATATCCCAGAATAAGGTTCAAGCCGACTGCGGCGATTGCCAAAATGCACAACCGTGTCGCCAAATCCAAGTAAAACGGATGCCCCATATAATTCAGCAGCAGCGGTACAATCAAAACCGCCGCAAGGATCAGACCCTGAACGAAAACCTTCTTTTGCATATTGATCCTCATCTCAGCTTTGGCGGGAATAAACCCTGTGGGCGAAAGAACAAAATCAATGCCATGATCAGATAGATCGACATTGACGAAATCGCGGGCGCAGAGTTTTCGGCGGCAGAACTGGACATGAATAATTTGAAAATATCATCCAAAAACGCGCGTCCCAAAGTGTCGATCATTCCGATTAAAAGTGCTGCTAGAAATGCGCCTTTCATTGATCCGATGCCGCCCACAATGATCACAACGAGAGCCGTGATGATGATGTTGTTTCCCATCCCCAATGACGCTTCGGTGATAGGCGCGATCAACATGCCAGCCAGACCAGCTAAGGCTGCGCCTATGGCGAATACAAATGAAAAAAGCGCTTGGATATCAACCCCAAGAGCCGTGACCATTGTCCGGTTTGACGCGCCTGCGCGGATAAGCATTCCTGTACGCGTATGATTGACCAACCAATATAGTCCGGCAGCGGCAATCAATCCTGCGGTAATTATAGCGAGGCGAAATGTTGGCACAACAATCCCTGGCGCGAGTTGGGTTTGTCCATCCAATGCTGCGGGAAGGGGGATTGCAATTCCTGCGGGCCCCCAGATCATATGAGCAAGCGTGTCGATGACCAAAATGGCGCCAAAAGTCCCTAAAACGTGATCCAAATGATCGCGTTCATAAAGTGGTCGCGCAATCAGGCGTTCAAACCCGTAACCAATCACCGCCACAATGGGCAAAGAGATTAGAAGCGCATAAACAAAATTTCCCAGTGCAAATGTCAAAGAGGCGCAGATAAATGCCCCCAACAT
>CAXACF010000138.1:0-5445 GCA_963967125.1 uncultured Rhodobacterales bacterium
GGGTCTGTGTTGTCATCACATAGTCGTGAAGATATGCCCAATGCGTTTGATCACGTGACCAACAAACTTGACGTCATTGTAAATAGCATTGAAAATGCAACTGTGACGGTGTCAAAGGACAATAGATCATGAAGAGCAGTTCTGATTTAGACTGGGAGTTCGGCGCAATTCCAATGATTGAACCCGAGTACCTGGGGGGTATTTTGGCGACATCATCGGACATCGCCCTGCTCATTGATCAAAACGCTACCGTTCACTCCGTTCTCCTTAACAGTTCCGAAAAATCGGTCGGCAATTTGTCACATTGGGAAGGGTGTAACTTTAACAACTTCTTAACTGTTGAAAGCAAACCAAAATTGCAGCGCGCCATTGACCGGATCAAAGATGGTGAGACAATTTTTTACGGCCTTGAGTTAAACCACGAGGATAACGCACTTTGGCAATTTCCTGTGCGATACAATATTCACTCACTGGGTGACCCTGACAAAATTTTATTGCTTGGACGAGACTTACGCTCACTGTCGGAAAATCAGCAACGTTTGATCCAAGCCCAATTGGCAGTCGAACGCAGCATTGAAGAAAAGCGTGAATTTGACGCGCATTTCAAAATTTTGCTCAACGGAAGCTCGGAACCTTTAGTATTTTTGAATGCTGACTCGGGTACCATATTACACGCCAACCACGCACTCGCGGATTTACTTGATAAAGAGCACGCGGATTTGCAGGGGATGAAGCTTCAATCCTGTCTCGCCGACAAAGCAGGAAAACGCGATTTCGCTGAAAACCTTGGCTTAGCTGCTCACGGAAAATACGAACTCGCCGCGTCCTTTTCTGGAGAAGACGGTCCAAGAGATGTAAAGATTACATCCGAAATTTATCGAACTGCTGGCATTCGCGTATTGATGTGTCGGTTGACGGAAGAGGCCGCGCAACCTGAAGACAACAGAGAATTTGTGAACAATCTTGTGTCTGCATTTCACAATTCCAGCGATGCGATCATCTTCACGAATAATCAGGGTACAATCCAATATGCAAACGAGCGTTTCCTTGACCTCGTCCATGCCGGTAGCAAAAATGAAGTGATTTCAAATAACCTTGCTGAGTACCTTGGTCGCGGACAAATCGATCTGGCGCTGATGCTGGAAAACGTTGCGAAATCTGGTTCGGTCAAAGTGTATTCAACACATTTGAAAAGTGGTTTCGGCACAAAGATCGACGTTGAAACGTCAGTTTCGCAAAATAACGGTGCGCGTAATGCGTTGATTGCGTTCATCGTGCGTGAGGTAACGAGCATTGACGACACACGTGTTCGCGCAGCCCGCTTCACGACGCAAGCGCAACAGGACGAAATGTCAGCTCGGGATTTGGTCGGCACGGCATCACTAAAAGAGATCGTGTCAGAAACGACCGACGTGATCGAAAAAATTTGCATCCAAGCTGCGCTTGAAATGACTAACAATAACCGCGCAGCTGCGGCAGAAATGCTGGGCCTGTCCCGTCAGAGCCTTTATGTCAAACTAAGCAAGTTAGACATCTAAACATCCAACTAAATTCGACTTTCGATTAATGCAATGATTTCATTGCATCCATAAGTTTTGGTTGCGTGACTCACATTATGTCAATATTAATAGACATATGAGTGTAACAAATATTAAACACTCTCCGACGCTGCCAAGACCCTCGGTCGCCTTGGAGTTGCTCAAGCCAATTACTTGGTTTCCTCCCATGTGGGCCTATGCCTGCGGGGTTATTTCATCTGGTGTACCGATATACGACAATCTACCACTTCTTATTTTAGGCGTTATTTTGGCTGGTCCAATCGTTTGCGGGATGAGCCAAGCAGCCAATGATTGGTGTGATCGGCACGTTGATGCGATAAATGAACCCAACCGCCCTATTCCATCCGGACGAATGCCAGGCCGCTGGGGGCTATGGATTGCCCTCTGTATGAGTACGTTTGCAGTATATGTTGGATGGTGGTTAGGGCTGTGGGGGTTTTATGCGACGATTTTCGCTGTCGCTGCCGCTTGGGCCTATTCCTGCGAGCCAATACGGTTAAAGCGTTCTGGATGGTGGGGTCCGGGCCTTGTCGGGTTATGCTATGAAGGCGTTCCATGGTTCACCGGCGCGGCGGTCATGCTGCAGGATTTGCCTCGGTTTGAAATTTTGCTTGCTGCACTTTTGTATGCAATTGGGGCGCATGGGATCATGACGCTAAATGATTTCAAGGCAATCGAAGGCGATACAAAACTTGGGATACAATCGCTTCCCGTCTCACTTGGCCCTCGTAAGGCAGCGCTTGTTGCCTGCGCCGTAATGGCAATCCCACAAATCATTATGATTAAATGTCTATTTTCGTGGGGCTTGTTGATCAGCGGTATCTGCATCACTCTACCGTTGATTGGACAAATGGCAGCGATGGCAAAACTGCTGAAAGATCCTGAAAAATTCGCCCCTTGGTACAACGCAACAGGTGTCCTGATGTACGTATCGGGGATGATGGTCTGCGCCGTGGGGCTAAGACATTTAACGAGTATCTAGATTAAAGAGGGACCACAATGACGCTAAGTTGGTTTTCGATTTTTCGACTGGGATTGGTACAAATGTGCCTTGGCGCCGTTGTGGTTTTAATGACCTCAACACTGAACCGACTTATGGTTGTCGAACTCTCAATGGCGGCAACTATCCCTGGTTTTCTTGTCGGCCTTCATTACGTCATCCAACTTTCTCGTCCGAAATGGGGCTTGGCATCGGATGTTGATAACAACCGAACAAAATGGATTATCTTGGGAATGCTGATACTCGCGCTTGGTGCAAACCTTGCCACCTTCAGCCTAAGCATTTTCGAATCGAGCTATATGCTCGCTTTAGTCCTCTCAATCATTGCATATGCATTAATTGGAATTGGGGTTGGGGCCTCTGGCACATCACTGTTGGCACTGATGGCTAAACATACCCAAGAGCGTCGACGCCCTGCAGCCGCGATGATCACGTGGCTCATGATGATTTTCGGTATTGCGATGACTGCGGGGCTAGTGGGACAATTGATTGCGCCATACAGCCACGCAAGGTTAACAAATGTCGTCTTGGGTTTAACTGCAATAACGATCGGCCTGACTTGTTTGGCAACTTGGCGCATCGAACGTGGATTAGTGTCCGTTCAAAAAACCCAACAATCACCCACATCGTTGGTTAGCGAATTAAAAGATGTTTGGGCACATGACGAAACACGCAAGTTTACGATCTTTGTTTTTCTGTCCATGACCGCATATTTTATGCAGGAATTAATCCTAGAACCCTATGCGGGTTTGGTGTTTGCATACACACCCAGTGAAACAACCTCTCTCTCTGGTTTGCAGAATGCAGGCGTATTTTGCGGCATGCTATGCGTTGGGATTTTGGCAAGCGGATTGAAAATTGGCACCATGCGCACTTGGGTGCAACTGGGCTGCGTAGGTTCCGCATTCATGCTGACCGCGATTATGACCCTTGGACAAATTCCACTGACCATACCATTAGAGTTTGCAGTCATTGGCTTGGGCATATTCAATGGCATGTTCGCCGTTGCCGCAATCGGATCAATGATGACATTGGCAGGTGACGGTAAAAAAGAACGCGAAGGGACACGCATGGGACTTTGGGGCGCTGCGCAGGCTATCGCCGCAGGTTTCGGGGGCCTTCTTGGAACAATTCTTGTGGACATGATGCGATTGGGCGGGCTTGGCGTTGCAAATGCCTATGGTGCAGTTTTCACATTCGAAGCCGCTTTGTTTGTGTGGGCCGCGTTGATCGCAAGCTCATCCATCATCAACCGAACACATAAAAAATCTGAATTACCACTGACTGGGAGGTTAGAAAATGTATGACGTACTTGTCGTCGGGGGTGGCCCGTGCGGGGCAAGCGCCGCAGAGGATTTAGCAAAAGCGGGGTATTCTGTTGCTTTGCTTGACCGACCAGGACGGATCAAACCATGTGGTGGGGCAATACCACCCATTCTAATTCGTGAGTTTGACATCCCAGATCACCTGTTAAAGGCCAAAATTGTAACTGCCCGTATGGTTTCGCCGACAAAACGCAGTGTCGATATCCCTATTGAAAACGGTTTCGTCGGCATGGTCGATCGTGAAGAATTCGACGAATTCTTGCGCGACCGCGCCCAAGATCGAGGCGTCACACTCTATCGCGGAACATTTGAAAAGGTTGACCGCACATCTGGCAATCCTGTCATTGAATTTTTTAGCCATGATACAAAACAGCAGGAACATATTTCCGCCAAATTGATTATTGGTGCGGATGGCGCGCGCAGCAAAGTTGCCAAAGCCGAAGTTCCGGGTGCCGAAAAAATCCCGTACGTCATTGCCTATCATGAAATCATCAACGCCCCAGAAAGCGGCGCAAACTATCAGGGGCACCGGTGTGACGTCATTTATGACGGCGCTGTTTCACCTGACTTTTACGGATGGGTATTCCCACACGGCAAAACCGTATCCGTCGGTATGGGAACAGGTGTCAGTGGCTTTGACCTGAAAAAGGCGACAGCGGACCTAAGAGAAGCTGCTGGGTTAAATGAGTGCGAAACGATCCGAAAAGAAGGTGCGCCCATCCCGCTAAAACCACTTAAAAAATGGGATAATAATCAAGATGTTGTTCTGGCTGGTGATGCAGCAGGCGTAGTCGCACCGAGTTCGGGAGAAGGAATTTACTATGCCATGTGTTCAGGCCGTCAGGCGGCACATGCCGTTGCCGAGACGCTGCGCACAAATAACCCCAAACATTTACGCTTAGCGCGCAAACACTTTGTCAAACAACACGGCACAGTATTCCGCGTGCTAGAGGCCATGCAAAACGCATATTACAAAACAGACTCTCGTCGTGAACGATTTGTATCGCTTTGCCACGACGTCGATGTACAGACCATGACATTTGATGCCTATATGAACAAAAAACTAGGCAAAGCGAGACCACTTGCACACTTGAAGATTTCATTTAAGAACTTGATGCACCTGACTGGACTCGTATCGGAGGAGTTCACATGACAATCTATATCCCTGCCTGGCAAGATGGGACGTTAAAACCCGTTGAAAAACTTGAGGTGCACAAATTAGGCCTTCGGCACAAAGCGGTTTCAGTTTTTGTGTTTTATCAAGGTCACCTTTTGATCCAACAACGGGCGATGTCAAAGTATCATTCACCTGGGTTATGGGCGAATACCTGTTGTACCCACCCAGAATGGGACGAAGATGATCTTGCCTGCGCGCATCGCAGACTTGAGGATGAGCTTGGCATTCGGGAAATGACCCTATTGCCCGCTGGTGAACTTGAATATCGCGCCGATGTGGGGGGCGATTTAATCGAACATGAGGTCGTCCAGACCTTCGTCGCGCTATGTGAACAGGAACCAAGCGTTTCACCAAATCCAGACGAAGTCATGGCCTACAGATGGG
>CAXACF010000139.1:0-5373 GCA_963967125.1 uncultured Rhodobacterales bacterium
GGTGCAAAGTCGGCGAAGGTGCGGCCCACGGCAGGCCCCGTGCTGCCACTGAGTGGTTAAGGAACCGAGGATGCTGTGGCGGAGGGGTGGGATGCAGGGGAGTGAGTTTTTGCATATGGTGCGTTGATTATGGTGGTGATACATTTCTTGATCATGGCCGTTGGCGGGTTAATGTTGGAGTGTTACGTGAACAAGGTAAAAGAAGCCGCCGCCAAAGAAGAGGAAGCGGCGCCAGCGCCAGAAGAACCCAAAGGGCCGACAGAATTAGAGGTGCTTTTGGAAATTCGAGACTCACTCAAGAAATAAAATAAGCTTCAGTTGAGAGAGAACTTGCCCCCTCGGCCGAAACCGAGGGGGTCTTTTTTTAGCTAAGAACAGATTTTGGATCGATTGATGCGATCCCCAATGCCTCGCCCACGGCGGCATATGTCAGTTGGCCTGCATGTACGTTCAGACCATTCAACAGATGCGCATCATCTGCGCATGCCTGACGCCAACCTTTGTCGGCCAATGCGATGACGAATGGCAATGTCGCGTTGCCCAGTGCCTGTGTGGATGTGCGCGCAACCGCACCTGGCATGTTCGCCACGCAGTAGTGCATGATGCCGTCTACCTCGTAAATTGGATCTTGGTGTGTTGTCGCGCGCGATGTTTCAAAACACCCACCTTGGTCAATCGCAACATCCACTAACGCCGCACCTGGTTTCAAATCAGATAGCTGTGCGCGTGTGATTAATTTTGGCGCCGCCGCACCAGGTACCAAAACCGCACCGATGATCAAATCCGCCTGTGCGGCCAGTTCAGCTGTGATCGCCTTAGTCGCATAGGCGTTTTTGAAGGTTCCGCCAAACACATCGTCCAGATACCGCAAACGATTGACTGAACGATCCAAAACGGTCACATCCGCGCCCATGCCCGCTGCAACCTTGGCCGCCTGCGTGCCCACGACGCCACCGCCGATGACCAACACGCGCGATGGGCTAACGCCTGCAACACCACCTAGTAGGACACCACGGCCGCCATTTGCCTTTTGCAATGTCCACGAACCAACTTGGGGTGCAAGACGACCTGCAACTTCTGACATCGGGGCCAATAGGGGAAGGCCACCGTTGTTATCAGTGACTGTTTCATATGCAATTGCTGTGCAGCCGCTGTTCAACAGGTCATGTGTTTGATCGGGGTCTGGTGCAAGGTGAAGGTATGTGAACAACAATTGACCTTCGCGCAACATGGCACGTTCACCTGATTGTGGTTCTTTCACTTTTACAATCATGTCTGCGCGGTCAAAAACTTCTTTCGCTGTGGCAACGATTTCTGCGCCTGCGGAAGTGTAATCTTCGTCGCTGAAACCTGCGCCTGTTCCTGCATTCGTTTCCATCATCACCTGATGGCCACGCTCTGTCAGTTCGAACACCGCGCTTGGCATAAGGCCGACACGGAATTCTTGTGGTTTAATCTCTTTTGGGCATCCGATTAGCATGTCACGCTCCTATTGTTGGATTTGGTGCATAGTTGCGTGTTTGAAACGAAATAGGTTTGAAATTAGTGTCGAAAAAAAGTATCAAAACAGTAAATTCTTCGAAATATGGCAAATAATTGGGAAATTATTCGAAAATATGAAAATAGACGCTACAGATCAACGAATACTGAATCAGTTGCAGCGGCGTGGAAAAATCTCCAATTCCGAACTGGCAGAGGCCGCAAATTTATCTGCATCCGCGTGTCACCGCCGCGTGCAACGGCTTGAGGCTGAGGGCGTGATTAAGGATTATGTCGCCCTGTTGGATGCACGTAAATCGGGTTTCCCAACAACAGTATTTGTAGAAATCACACTGTCTGGTCAGGCGGATGAGGTGTTAGAAGCCTTTGAAAAGGCAGTCGCGCGTATTCCTGATGTGTTAGAATGTCATTTGATGGCCGGTAGCGCCGATTATCTGTTAAAGGTTGTGGCCGAAAACACAGATGATTTTGCACGCATCCATCGCCAACATTTGGCGCGCCTGCCGGGTGTGGCGCAGATGCAGTCATCCTTTGCATTGCGCACGGTGTTCAAAACCACGGCCCTGCCCATTTAATTGCAATCTTGTGGATTAACTGCATATAAAGGCGATCCACCGAAACAGTCATAAAAACGTAACAAAACGGAGATAAGGAGTAAAATTTGTCGGAGTCGGATAAAATGTCAGAAGAAGAATATCAAAGATCGTGGATTGAAGCAGAGCTAGAAGAGACGCTGGATGATCTGTTTGAAGCTGAATTTAATCAACCTATTCTGACAGAAGAACTGCGCAAAATTTACAAAGATAAGCATCCCGATATGCTGGATCGGCGCACCTATTATTCGAATTTGTTACGTCTACAGTCCGAGCTTGTGAAGCTGCAGGATTGGGTGGAACATACGAAATCCAAAGTTTTGATTATCTGCGAAGGCCGCGATAGCGCGGGCAAAGGCGGGGTGATTAAACGCATCACCCAACGCATGAACCCGCGTGTTGCCCGTGTTGTTGCATTGCCCGCCCCGACCGAGCGCGAACAAAGCCAATGGTATTTCCAACGTTTTGTTCCGCATCTGCCCGCGGGTGGTGAAATCGTTTTGTTCGACCGCTCTTGGTACAATCGCGCGGGCGTGGAACGCGTTATGGGATTTGCCAGTGATGCTGAGGTTGATCAGTTTTTTCACGATGTCCCAGAATTTGAACGTATGCTAGTGCGTTCAGGTATTATTGTTTTGAAATATTGGTTTTCGATCACGGACGAAGAACAACAGCTTCGGTTTTTGATGCGCATCCATGATCCAATGAAACAGTGGAAACTGTCCGCGATGGATTTAGAAAGCCGCATCCGTTGGGAGGATTACACCCGCGCGAAAGAGGACATGTTTGCCAAAACCAATATTCCAGAAGCGCCGTGGTATATCGTCGAAGGCAACGATAAAAAACGTGAACGTTTGAATTGTATCGAGCACATACTTTCGAAAATACCGTATCAAGAGGTCGAACATGAAAAGGTCGATCTGCCAGAACGTGTGTTTAATCCAGATTACGAACGCCGCGTTCTTCCTGACGAATTGTATGTTCCGAAGGTTTATTGACGCAAAAACGCACTGTGAGTGAAAAATAAAAGAGCTAAGGATGGTGTCGTTAAATGGTCTGTAGATCAATGTCGCTGGACCATTCATGCCAAATCACAGTGCCTTTATTTCAGAGCTGTATTATCGTTCGAATACAAGTATCACTGAATTTATAGAAGTGACGCTGAAAGCGTCAGAAGATCCAGCAGATTACACATTGTCGTTTCACACGCAATCTGGGGCCCTGTATTCAGGGTCAAATGCCCCAGGTCAGGTTGGCGGTTTACTTTTACTGAGTGACCCAAACAATGCTGTGTCACAGAATGCAACTGACCCTGATTATAATGTGTATACAATCATCACCCGTTTCACGACGTCGGGATCGCGTAACGGTGAATCGCGAGCGGTCGCCTTGTCGAATACAGAAACGGGTGAAGTGATTGATGCGTATGCGGCGGCGGATCAAATATTGCACTCACTGGTGGTCCTGCCGCGGGAACAACCGCGCTTAAAACAGGGACATCGGGATCAAATACGACAATTCAGTGGGATAGTGATCGTGTGAAAACGGTTGCTACTCCAACCCCCGATGCGTCAAATGTGGTTTGTTTTTGTGCAGGTACCTATGTTGAGACCCCCTCAGGTCCTTGCAATATTTCGGACCTAAGGGCCGGTGATTTGGTTCACACTTTGGATCGTGGGGCCGTGGCCATTCATTGGATCGGCGTGTCTGAATGGCGCAAAGATCAGGTGAAATATTCTGATCGCTTGCGCCCTGTTCTGGTCCAAGCAGGGGCGCTTGGCCCGCACGTGCCCGAATGTGATCTTTACGTTTCACCGCAACATCGACTGCTCATTCAATCGACCGATGCAATTTGCGGCACTACTCAAGAGGTTTTCGCATCCGCCAAACATTTGGTTGGCCACAACGGCATTGGGTATTCGCCAAAAAACGACGGTGTCGAATATTACCACATTTGGTTGGGCAAGCATGAGATCATAAAATCAAACGGGGCCTACACCGAAAGCTTTTTTCCCGGTGCAATGGCACTTGACGCACTTGAACCGTCACAGCGTTGGGCGCTTGCGAAAACCCTGTCTGGAAATTATTCCCTTGCGCGTCCGCATCTGCGGGGGAAACGTTTACGGGATCTTTTGGCATTATGTAGAGAACAAACAAAACCGCTTATCAATTAGATGCATTCAGAAAAAGAAAACCCCTGATCCATGACAGATCAGGGGTTAAATTTTGGCCAGTGTGGCGGATGACTTACATCATACCTTCACGCTGTGCTTTTTTGCGCGCCAGTTTACGGGCACGGCGGATCGCTTCTGCTTTCTCGCGTGCTTTCTTAACTGAGGGTTTCTCGAAATGCTGCTTAAGCTTCATTTCGCGGAAAACACCTTCACGCTGTAGCTTCTTTTTCAAGGCACGAAGTGCCTGTTCGACGTTATTGTCGCGAACGCTAACCTGCATGTGGTTTTCACCACCTTTCTAAGTTTGAGTTTGCAATAGTTGCAGGAGGCCTTGCTATAGCAATCCGATCTCCTATTGTCTAGATAGAACCAAAAAGGAGCGCCCGTGGAACAAGCTGAAGTCGTTGAAAAGCTATTGGAAGCTGCCGAAATGCACGTTCCATTTGATGGATGGGGGGATGAAACCTTTGCTGCGGCCTGTCGGGATGCGGAAATCGACGAATCATTTGCGCGTTTATTTCTGCCTCAGGGTGGGCGTGATTTAGCAGTCGAAGCCCATAAAAAAGGTGATCGGTCTATGGTGGCGGCACTCTCTGACATGGATCTGTCCGCGCTGCGCTTTCGCGACAAAATTGCCACGGCTGTGATACTTCGCTTGCAATGCGCAGGGGACAAGGAATCTGTGCGCCGCGCAACGACATTATTTGCATTACCGCAAAATGCGGCCCTTGGCGCGAAATTGATTTGGGGGACCTGTGATGCGATTTGGTCAGCGCTGGGCGATCCTTCGCGAGATTATAATTGGTACAGTAAACGCGCAACACTTAGCGGGGTTTATGGATCAACCGTGCTTTATTGGTTGGGGGACACATCAGATGGTGACAGTGCGACCCAAGAATTTTTGGATCGCCGTATCGATAACGTGATGCAGTTTGAAAAGGTAAAAGGCCAAATTCGAAAATCCCCCAGCCTGATGAAAATTCTCTCAGGACCGCGTGCCATTTTGCACAGGCTCACTGCGCCCCAGGGACAAACCGACTTGCCAGGGTACATAAACCCAACATCGAAAGAGAACCAATGACGACTATGAACGCAATTGAAATCAC
>CAXACF010000140.1:0-5371 GCA_963967125.1 uncultured Rhodobacterales bacterium
GGCCAATCAGGTACGCTTTACAACGGTTCCCTTGTCAGAAATCGAAACCAAAATTTTAAACGCGGGCAATCACGCGATTGAGCTGGAAAAGCGTATTTATCAGTCTCTAACAAGGGATATATTGAAGCTTTCTGATGAAATTTCTAGTGCGGCAAGTGGTTTGGCGGAATTGGATATTGCCATAAGCCTTGCAAAAATGGCGCAATCTAATGATTGGGTTCGTCCAATTGTTGACGACAGCAAGGCATTTGAAATCTCGGGCGGACGGCACCCCGTTGTAGAGGCCGCGTTACAATCAGATGGTGCGCGTTTTGTTGCAAATGATTGTGTCCTGAATGATGGTAAGGTTTGGTTGCTAACTGGTCCAAACATGGCGGGTAAATCGACATTCCTGCGCCAGAACGCATTGATCGCCATATTGGCGCAGTCGGGATCCTATGTTCCTGCTGATCATGCGCACATCGGTGCCGTTAGCCAGTTGTTCAGCCGTGTTGGCGCTTCCGATGATTTGGCCCGCGGCCGTTCCACATTCATGGTGGAAATGGTGGAAACCGCGGCAATCCTAAATCAGGCGGATGATCGTGCCCTGGTTATTTTGGATGAAATCGGTCGCGGGACCGCAACATATGACGGTTTGTCGATCGCATGGGCAACGTTGGAACATATTCACGATGTCAATAAATCCAGGGCGCTGTTTGCCACGCATTATCACGAAATGACGGCGTTGGCAGATAAAATGGACAACGTTGAAAACGCAACTGTCACCGTGAAGGAGTGGGAAGGTGATGTCATATTCCTGCACGAGGTGAAAAAAGGGGCCGCGGATCGTTCGTATGGTGTTCAGGTTGCCAAACTGGCTGGATTGCCCAGCGCGGTGGTTGAACGCGCGCGCGTTGTTTTGGATGCACTAGAACAGGGAGAGCGTGAAGGAAGCAGCACGCCCAAGGCAATTATTGATGATCTACCCTTGTTCGCAGCGACACCAGCACAAACAGCACCAAGTGCGTCTGAGCCAAATGAACTTGAACAGAAGCTTAACGAAATCCTTCCTGACGAACTAACGCCACGCGAAGCATTACAAAAGCTGTATGAATTAAAAGAGGCGCTTAAATAAGCGCCTCTGTCACATTAACTTGCTGGTGTTGATGACACGCCAACCTGCGCGGGTCGCAACAATCGGTCGTGTAACATGAACCCCTCTGCGGATACCTGAATAATGTCCCCCGCTTTTGTTCCTGGCACAGGGGCCTCAAACATTGCTTCGTGCTGAAGGGGGTCGAATCTATCGCCAACTTCGGGCGCAATAATAGTGATGCCGTGTTTTGAGAACACGTTCAAAAGTTCGCGCATCGTCAATTCAACACCTTCGATCAATGCGGCTGCAGCTTCGCGTTGTTCATCACCCGCAGCCTCGATCGCACGTTTCATGTTGTCATAGACAGGCAACAAGTCACGGGCCAGTTTTGATCCGCCGTAATTTTCGGCCTCTTTACGATCTTTGTCTGCGCGCTTGCGTGAATTTTCCGCGTCCGCCAAGGCACGCATAAAACGATCTTTGTACTCGTCACGTTCGGCGCGTAATGCATCGATTTCATCAAACTCTGCCGCGGCTTCATCAATGTCGATCATTTCATCGGCATCTTGCTCTGCCTCTACATCCGCAATGTCATCCAAAAATTCTTGTTCTTTTGGCTCTGCCATCATTCACCTCTAACTTTGATCCGCGATCATCTTGCCAACAAGCTGCGCGGTGTAATCCACAATGGGCACAATCCGCCCATAGTTTAGGCGCGTCGGTCCAATCACACCCACAGCACCAATAATCTTTCGATCAGCGTTCATATACGGGGAAACCACCAAAGAGGAACCCGATAATGAAAAAAGTTTGTTCTCAGACCCAATAAAAATGCGCACTCCGTCGCCCTGTTGGGTCAATTCCAGGAAATCGGCGATATCACGCTTGCGTTCTAGGTCGTCAAACAGCTCTTTTATGCGGAAAAGCTCGGCTTCTTCTGCTTCGTTTGCCAAAAGATTCGAACGCCCCCGCACGATCAATCGTTCGTGACGCTCTCCCTCATTTTCCCAAAGTGCACCACCAGTTTCGACCAACTCTTGCGCCAACGTATCCAGCTCTTGACGGCGGGATTTGATTTCGGCGTCAACAACTTGTCGCGCCTCGGACAGGGTATGGCCCTGCATGATAGAGTTCAAAAAATTAGCCGCCTCACGCAGTGAACTGGGTGTTTGGCCAATTGGCGGTGTAAATATCCGATTTTCGACATGGCCATTCGCAAACACCAAAACCACCAATGCACGATCTGGGGACAGAGAGACAAATTCTATGTGTTTTATTGGCGCTTCCTGTTTTGGGGCCAATACGATTGATGCGCCTTGAGTTGCACCGGATAGGGCCGTACTAACACGGTCCAACATATCGCCAACATTGCGCGAATCACGATCAGTGGATTGGTCAATCATTGTACGATCTGTGTCGGTGAGTTCACCAACCTCTAACAGTCCATCCACAAACATCCGCAAACCAAGTTGCGTTGGAATACGCCCCGCACTGATATGCGGCGATCCCAGCAAACCCATATGCTCTAAATCTTGCATAACGTTTCTAATGGTCGCGGCACTGATTTTTTCACTGAAATCGCGGGTCAGTGTTCGGGATCCAACGGGTTCGCCATTATCCAAATACCCTTCGACCACGCGACGGAAAACTTCACGTGATCTGTCGTTCATTTCGGTCAGAATGGCGTTCGAGTCAGTCATGGTGCTGTCCTTTGTGGCGCACAATTAAAACCTGTGGATCTAATTCGTCAATCGGGCTTGCCTAATCTATATAGGGACGGGTATCCAGTCCACAACAAACGAAAGGATTTTCCCATGCGCCCTTCTGGTCGGAAACTTGATGAAATGCGTTCAATTCAGATTGAAACCAACGTGACAAAACACGCCGAAGGTTCGTGTTTGATCAAGGTTGGCGATACTCATGTCCTATGCACGGCCACGGTTGAGGACCGCGTACCACCCTTCATCAAAGGATCAGGTTTAGGGTGGGTTACCGCGGAATACGGCATGCTGCCCCGTTCAACATCATCGCGTATGCGCCGCGAGGCCGCATCAGGCAAACAAGGCGGGCGCACTGTGGAAATTCAACGCCTGATTGGTCGATCGTTGCGTGCGGGTGTTGATCGCGTGGCGATGGGTGAAATGCAAATCACCGTCGATTGTGATGTTATTCAGGCCGATGGTGGAACACGATGCGCGTCAATCACGGGCGGTTGGGTTGCGTTAAAGCTGGCAGTAAACAAATTGATCAAGGCAGGCACGTTGTCCACCGATCCGCTTATTTCGCCTGTTGCTGCAGTCAGCTGTGGAATTTATGCAGGCCAACCTGTTCTTGACCTGGATTATCCAGAGGATAGCGATGCAGGTGTTGACGGAAACTTTATCATGTTGGCGAACGGTCAGATGATTGAAACACAGATGAGCGCAGAAGGCGCAACATATTCGCGGGACCAAATGAACCAACTCTTGGATCTGGCCGAAAAAGGAGTGAGTGAGTTGGTTGAACATCAACTTGCAGCAGTGTCATGACCCGCAAATTCACTGACACAACCTTGTTGGTTGCAACCCATAACGCGGGCAAGCTGGAAGAAATTGTAAGCCTTCTTGCACCATATGGTATTTCGGTAAAGGGTGCAGCCGAACTAAACCTGCCAGAACCGGAAGAAACAGAAACAACCTTTGTTGGCAATGCACGGATCAAGGCGCATGCCGCAGCAAGGGCAACGGGCCTGCCTGCGTTGGCAGACGATAGTGGCATCACAATCGATGCGCTGGGTGGTGCGCCGGGTGTGTACACCGCGGACTGGGCGGAAACCGAAAACGGGCGTGATTTCGTGATGGCCATGGAAAAAACCAACGCAATGTTAGACGATCGTTCAGCGCCCTACCCCCGAACCGCGCAATTTCGCAGCACCCTAGTTTTGGCGTGGCCAGATGGGCACGATGAGGTTTTTGAGGGGATTGTGCGGGGTCAGTTGGTCTGGCCAATGCGCGGACAGATTGGTCATGGGTACGATCCAATTTTTCAACCCGAAGGCTATGATGTCACATTTTCCGAAATGCCGTTTGAGGAAAAAAATCGCATAAGCCATCGTGCAGACAGTTTCAAAAAATTTGTCGCGGGGTGTTTTGGTGATTGATTGGCGCAACGGGGGTTTTGGTGTCTATATCCACTGGCCCTTTTGCGCCGCCAAATGCCCCTATTGTGATTTCAATAGTCATGTTGCCAAATCCATCGACCAATCATCATGGAAAAACGCATATTTACGTGAAATTGACCGCTACGCTGAATTAACCAGTGGACGGGTTTTGAATTCTGTCTTTTTTGGTGGAGGCACACCCAGCCTTATGCCCCCTGAAACGGTGCATGAAATATTAGAACGCATTCATTTTCATTGGCCCAAGGCCAACAATTTTGAATGCACCCTAGAGGCCAATCCAACATCCGTTGATGCAGGGCGTTTTGCGGGCTATGCGGCAGCGGGTGTAAATCGGATTTCTATGGGAATTCAATCACTTAGGGATGATGATCTAGTCGCGCTTGGCCGTATGCACACAGTCGCAGAAGCCAAGCAAGCCTTTGATATTGCAAGAGATAACTTTAATCGCGTCAGTTTTGACCTGATCTATGCGCGTCAACATCAGGAACCTGAAAGCTGGCGGATCGAGTTGAAAGAGGCGCTGTCCATGGCGGTTGATCATATATCTGCCTATCAGCTGACCATTGAACAAGGAACGGCCTTTGGTGATCGGTACAATCGTGGTTTGCTGAAAGGTTTACCCGAAGATGAAAATGCCGAGCGTATGTATGACATTACACAAGAAGAATGCGCCGCTGCAGGTATGCCGCGATACGAGGTTTCAAATCATGCAGCACCAGGTCAGGAAAGCATCCACAATCAAGTTTATTGGAAATATGGCGACTATATAGGAATTGGTCCCGGTGCACACGGCCGTATAACAACGCAACAGGGACGATACAGCACAGAAACACACCTATCGCCCGAGATCTGGAAAAATAGTGTCTGTGAAGGCAAAATCAAAGAGACCTGGACCCATTTATCCACTGATGATCAATTGTCGGAATTCGTGCTAATGGGTATGCGAATGGCGTCTGGCATTAGCGTGCGCCGCTTAACTGAATTAAGCAATGGTTCGTTTAATATCGCCAAGTTAGGTGATTTAATTGAAATGGGCTTGATCGACGAGGGTGACGGTTTGCTGCACGCAACGCAGGCCGGTACAAAATTACTAAACCAAGTCATCTATCACATATTGGATGCATGCGAATGATGCG
>CAXACF010000141.1:0-5368 GCA_963967125.1 uncultured Rhodobacterales bacterium
TGACGGGGTTATGCCGACCGCCGCCACACACTAAGACCTCAGAAACAGGTGCAGGCATGTGTTCCATCCCCGTTGCGACCGTGGCCGTGATGATCGCGCACAGTGTTGCGGCACCATCTGCATCAGTCATATGCGCAGCCAACTCTACAATCTGGGAAAAACTGTTCCGATCCAATGACTTGGGCGGTAATTTTCGGAAATAGGGCGCGTTCAAAAACGCCCGCACTACCTCCATATCGGGCGTCCCAGTTGCGGCCAAGGCACCGTGCGCATCATAGGCCTGTCCCAAACGCGCCATCATAAAATCATTCAGCGGCGCATTTGCAGGCCCTGTATCAAAGGCCAAAACAGCCTTTGGAACGGTGACATCATCCAAACGCGGGTCTACATAGGTGATGTTCCCAACACCCCCCAAATTCAGAAATGCGATAGGCTCGCTTGCCCCAATGTATTTGGCGCAGGCAAAATGAAAAAACGGGGCCAATGGCGCCCCCTGCCCGCCAAGGGCCACATCCGCACTGCGAAAATCCCAGACCACGGGGTGGCCCGTGTCACGCGCCAGTTGCACACCATCCCCCACCTGTAACGTGCGCCGATTGTCGGGATCATGCGCCAATGTTTGACCGTGAAAGCCAATCAAATCAACCGAGCGCGCATCCAAGGCTGCAAAGGCACGGGCATGCAAGCGCGTCACCAATTTGGCCGCGGCACGCACATGCAATCCGTCCCACTGCCCCATCGCGCGGCGCAGGATTTGACGCTCATCTTCTGAATAAGGAACATAGGCCGTTCTGCCGAATTCCTGAACCGTGATGCCATCCGTCACAACCTCGGCCACATCAATCCCGTCCATTGATGTGCCCGACATCATACCAACAACACGAATTGCGTCACTCATGGCTTTTCCTTTCTTGCAAGGATCGCTATAGCAATGACGCAATCCCTATTCAGGAGCAAGAGATGACCTTTACACCTAAATCAGATTTCCTTCAGATCATGCTAGAACGCGGCTTTGTTGCGGACTGTACTGATTACGATGGATTGGACGAAGTGCTGTGTAAAGGGGGCATGCCCGCCTATATCGGATTTGATGCAACGGCCAGTTCGCTGCACGTGGGCAGCCTAATCCAAATCATGATGTTACGTTGGTTGCAAAAAACGGGCGGTCGCCCGATCACATTGATGGGCGGCGGCACGACCAAGGTGGGCGATCCGTCGTTTCGTGCCGATGAACGCCCACTGCTGACGCCGGATATGATTGATCAAAACATCGCAGGCATCAAAAAGGTGTTTTCCGCATACCTTGACTACGATGACGCGCCAAATGGGGCGATGATGATTAACAATGCAGAATGGTTGGATGAACTAAACTACCTTGAATTCCTGCGCGATATTGGGCGCCATTTCAGCGTGAACCGCATGTTGTCCTTTGAATCGGTGAAATCGCGATTGGATCGGGAACAATCGCTGTCCTTTCTTGAATTCAACTACATGATCCTGCAGGCCTATGATTTCCTTGAACTGCACAACCGCTATGGATGTATGTTGCAAATGGGCGGTTCGGATCAGATGGGCAACATTATCAACGGCATGGAATTAACCCGCCGCGTGGCAGAGGATCGTGTGTTTGGCCTAACCTCACCGCTATTGACCACATCAGATGGGAAAAAGATGGGCAAATCGCAAAATGGGGCGGTTTGGTTGAATGCGGATATGTTGTCACCCTATGAATTCTGGCAATTCTGGCGCAATACTACGGATGCGGATGTGGGACGGTTCCTGAAACTATACACCGAACTGCCTGTTGCGGAATGTGATCGCCTTGGTGCGCTTGCGGGGTCTGAGATTAATGATGCCAAGGTGATTTTGGCAAATGAGGTCACCGCATTGCTGCATGGCGCGGATGCCGCCAAAGCTGCCGAAGCCACCGCGCGTGAAGTCTTTGAAAAAGGCGGCGTTGGCGATGATCTGCCCACATTGACCCTAAGCCATGATGACATTGGCGATGGGGTTTCTATCGTGCAATTGATCGTGAAATCGGGCCTTGTGAAATCAGGGAAAGAGGCCAAACGCCTGATTGCCGAAAACGGGGCCAAATTGAACGATGAACCCCTGACAGATGGTGGATTGATGATCACTGCAGAGACATTGTCATCGCCGATCAAACTGTCTGCGGGTAAAAAACGTCACGCTTTGGTACAGCTGGGGTAACAAAATTGGATCAGCGACTGGTTTCGTTGGTCCAACTTCCCCCTTCTGAAATTCTTGCTGAATTGACCTAACTGATAATCTTTAGAATAAAATACGTATTAAAAATGCGTATTACAGATTTATGTTTATCTTATTAAGGAAAGGATGCACACATGGCACTTATTAATCTTCTGCTTTCACCTGGCAGCGCGATCTGCCGACACTATGGAATTGACCCACAAAGCGATGCGGGTTTGATGCGTTGGATGATCAATACCTTCTTTTATCTGTTCGTTGGATTGATCATCGTTTGGATCGTCGCAGTCTGATGAAACCGCGCATCGAGGTTGCGCGCTCTGACATCGAACAGGTTGTTCACGCGTTTTATGCACGCGTGCGCGCCCACCCTGTTTTGGCGCAGGTCTTTACCCGCCATGTCGATGATTGGCCCGCGCATGAGGAAAAGATCACACGGTTTTGGGCAAATGCACTTTTGTTCGAAGGCGATTATGATGGCAATCCGATGCAGGCGCACATGCAGGCGCAAAATGTGAAACCTGTCCATTTCGACCATTGGCTTGGCCTATTTGACGATACACTTTATGCAAATTTGCCCAGTCATCTGGCCATTCAATGGTCGCTTTTGGCGCATCGGATCGGTCGGGGCCTTTCGATGGGTGTAGAGGATGTACACCGCCCGCAAGATCAGGCCCCAAAACTGCGCCAAGTTGATCGGATTTAGACATGTGGGAACAGCAAAAATTGAACGCGCAGCACCGATTATGGGCAGGAACCGCGGCCCTGTGGGCAGGGATTTCAGTGTCTGGAAATCTGATCGCCGCAACCGCAAAATTTCAAGTACATGCATTGGATTTATCCATCGCGCTTCAGGTTGGGCGTGCACAGTTTTTGTGGATCAGCTATGCTGAATGGTTCTGTATCGCGATGATTGTTTTGGGACTGATTTGGAATATGCGCATGTTGCCCATCCTGTTAATGGGCGCAGTCGGGATATTTATGATCCAACAGATTGGCATGACGCCAATTTTGCAAGCGCGCAGCGATCAGATCATTGCAGGCTTATCCCCTAATCACAGCAATGTTCATGTAATTTATGCCGTTTTAGAGGTCATAAAATTCATCTGCCTATTGATCTTTTCAAGCCGTGTTTTGGCGGCGCCTGTAACATTGACGGCGCTGGCGGCAGCACAACGAAAAAACCCCGCACTTTAGCAGATGCGGGGTTTTCACAAAAATCTTGGGGGAAGTCGATCTAGTCGATCACCGATACCTTCATCATTGCATCGGGTTGACCGATCACAGCGCCATTTCGCCCCTTGCCCAGTTTGATCGCATCCACAACGTCCATGCCTTCGGTAACCTGACCAATTACTGTGTATTGACCGTTTAGGAAATAACCGGGTTCAAACATGATAAAGAACTGGCTATTTGCGCTGTTTGGGCTTTGCGAACGGGCCATGCCCACAACGCCACGATCATAGGGCACATCCGAAAATTCAGCAGGTAGGTTGGGATAGCTTGAACCGCCACGACCTGCGTAGGACAGGTTGCCACCCATTTTACCGTATTCCACATCACCCGTTTGGGCCATGAACCCTTCGATCACGCGGTGAAATACAACACCGTCATAGGCCCCTTCTGAGGCCAGGCGCGCAATACGCTCTGCGTGTTGTGGGGCGACATCTTCGAATAGGTCAATGGTGATTGTCCCATTCGCCTGTCCTGCAACCTGAATTTCAATACCAGTAGCCTGCGCCGTTCCCGCCATCAAGCCCAAGATCAGTGCAAGCTTACGCATCTGCGGCAACCTTCACGCTGATCATGCGATCAGGATACATGGGTGGTTCGCCTTTTACGATGGCATCCACATGTTCCATGCCTGAAATCACACGGCCATAAACTGTGTATTGACGGTTTAGGAAATGGTTGTCGTTAAAGTTGATGAAAAACTGGCTATTTGCGCTGTCTGGATTTTGCGAACGCGCCGCACCCAATGTGCCGCGATCATGGGGGATGCCAGAAAATTCCTGTGCAACATTTGGCAGATCCGAACCACCGCGGCCCGCCATGCCGATATCGAAATCATTTTCCATATTGCCGTATTGCACATCACCTGTTTGCGCCATGAACCCGTCAATCACACGGTGAAAGCACACATTGTCATATTGCCCCGAACGTGCCAATTCCTTCATGCGGGCACAGTGATTTGGGGCAATATCGGGTAACAGTTCAATCACAACTGTTCCGTCCTTAAGCTCCATTAGGATTGTGTTTTCTGGGTCTTTATACTCGGCCATCGGGCGCTCCTATCTGAATTGTTGGGCAATACCTAAAGTTCTTTGGCATTTAGGACAAGATGCAGCATTGACCAATTTCCCAAAACACGCGATCTAGCGCCCATTGGAATGACGAAGATAGGTGGCATTATGGGCTGGAAAACACTGGATGACATGGATTTGGCAGGGAAACGCGTCTTAACGCGCGTTGATATCAATGTGCCAATGCAGGATGGTCAGGTGACGGACGCGACCCGCATTGAAAAAATTGCCCCCACTGTGCGCGATATTTTGGCCGCAGGTGGGACACCTATCCTATTGGCCCACTTCGGACGCCCCAAGGGCGAACGCGTGGATGGGATGAGCCTGCGCCATTTGGTGCCCGCGCTGGAACAACACCTATCCGCCCCAGTTTTGTTCGTGGCAGATTGCGTTGGCCCCGCCGCCGCAGCGGCGATTGGCGCGGCAGGGACGGGTCAGGTTGTTTTGTTGGAAAACACCCGTTTTCACAAAGCCGAGGAAAAGAATGACGCCGATTTTGCCGATCAATTGGCGGCCTTAGGCGATCTTTATTGCAATGATGCTTTTTCGGCCGCGCACCGCGCACATGCCTCAACCGAAGGAGTGGCGCGCCGCCTGCCCGCTTGTGCAGGTCGTTTGATGCAAGCCGAACTCAGCGCGCTCGAAGCCGCGCTTGCCACCCCAAAACGTCCCGTTGTTGCTGTGGTCGGGGGCGCGAAAGTCTCAACCAAATTAGAGTTGTTGGGGAATTTGGTGGCCAAGGTGGATTATTTGGTAATTGGGGGCGGAATGGCAAACACCTTCCAGGCAATCTGAATAATCCCAATTCATTTCAAATTGACCGTTAGCATCCTCGTGAT
>CAXACF010000142.1:0-5352 GCA_963967125.1 uncultured Rhodobacterales bacterium
TGGCCTATTGTATCAAACGCTGCGATTTGGAACTGGCGGGGATTGCCTCATCCGCATATGCATCTGGCATGGCCTCTTTGGTTGAGGATGAGCAAGAGTTGGGATCAGCCTGCATTGACATGGGCGGCGGCACCACCTCTCTGTCCATTTTTATGAAGAAACACATGATTTACGCCGATACGGTGCGTTTGGGCGGGGATCACGTGACGCGCGATATTTCGATGGGCCTACAGGTGCCTATCGCCACAGCAGAACGTATCAAAACACGCAGTGGCGGATTGATGGCCACGGGCATGGATGATCGTGATATGATCGAAATTGGCGGGGATACAGGCGATTGGGAACATGATCGCCGCACCATCAGTCGCACGGAACTAATCGGGATCATGCGCCCGCGGGTGGAAGAGATTTTAGAAGAAGTGCGCGCACATCTGGATGCAGCTGGGTTTGAACATTTGCCCAGTCAGCAAATCGTTTTGACAGGTGGCGCAAGCCAAGTGCCGGGTATGGACACCTTGGCCAGCCGCATTTTGGGACAGCAGGTGCGCCTTGGCCGCCCTTTGCGTATTCATAGATTGCCACAAGCTTATTCAGGGCCCAGTTGTTCGGCATTGGTCGGCGTTTCCCTATTTGCAGCGCACCCCCAAGATGAATGGTGGGATTTCGAAGTGCCCGCACAAAAATTGGGCGCACGCTCTATTCGCAAAGCGCTTCGTTGGTTCAAAGAGAATTGGTAACCACAAATTCTTGAGAACTTGGCCAGATAGGGCGAATTTTCGCTGTTTTTCACTATATTTTGCGTAAAACTTGCGTTTTTTGCGTGACCTTCGCTTAGATCAGAGGTAGACTTATGGTTATATAGGCGAAATTAACCCAGAAAACTGGGACATCAGGCGGACAAGTGACATGGCATTGAATCTATCGGTACCCGAAGAAAATGAATTAAGACCACGCATCACGGTGTTTGGCGTTGGCGGTGCTGGCGGCAATGCTGTGAACAACATGATTGAAAAGCAGCTGGAAGGCGTTGAATTCGTTGTCGCGAATACAGATGCGCAGGCGCTGCAACAAAACCAATCAGCATCGCGCATCCAATTGGGTGTAAAGGTTACCGAAGGATTGGGGGCAGGCGCGCGCGCAGAAGTGGGCGCAGCCGCAGCCGAAGAAAGCATTGAACAAATTGTTGACCATCTGGCAGGGGCGCATATGTGCTTTATCACTGCTGGTATGGGCGGGGGCACAGGAACAGGTGCCGCGCCGATCATCGCGCAAGCCGCGCGTGAAATGGGTGTTTTAACGGTTGGTGTTGTCACAAAGCCGTTCCAGTTCGAAGGCGCGAAGCGTATGCGTCAGGCCGAAGCAGGCGTTGAAGCGTTGCAGAAAATGGTCGACACATTGATCATTATTCCAAACCAAAACTTGTTCCGCCTTGCGAACGAAAAAACCACCTTTACCGAAGCCTTCAGTATGGCAGACGATGTTCTGTACCAAGGCGTAAAGGGTGTAACGGACCTAATGGTGCGTCCTGGTTTGATTAACCTTGATTTTGCCGATGTGCGCGCCGTGATGGACGAAATGGGCAAGGCGATGATGGGCACAGGCGAGGCCGAGGGCGAAGATCGCGCCAAGCAAGCCGCCGAAAAAGCCATTGCAAACCCATTGTTGGACGAAATCAGCCTACGTGGCGCACGTGGCGTTTTGATCAACATCACGGGTGGTTATGATCTGACCCTATTTGAATTGGATGAGGCGGCAAACCGTATCCGCGAAGAAGTGGACCCAGATGCAAATATCATCGTCGGTTCAACGCTTGATCCAGATATCAGCGGTGTCATGCGTGTCTCTGTTGTCGCAACAGGCATCGACGTAAGTGAAAACGCGGCGGACGTTCCTGTGCCAACCCGCGCGGCCCCAGCATTTGCACCAGCCGCCCCAGTTGTCGAGGAAGTTGCAGAAACAGAGCCAGCAGTCGCAGCAGAAGAACCGGGCCTGTTTGATGCAAGCCCCGCCGCAGCAGCGGAAGAGGCCAAGCCAATGTTTGCGCCCGCCTCAGAATTTAAACCGACAGCGGCTGAAGAACCTGCACCCGCCTATCAGCCTGAAGTCGCAGAGGACGCAACCGAAGCATTTGTTGCCCCCAAAGCGCCAGCACCAGGCACACCATCCGAGGATGCGATGGCCCGTTTGCGCACAGCGGTTCAGAACACAGGTGTTGCACGCACGCCAGAGCAAGTTGAAGAAGAACCTGCCGAGTCAGAGCGCCCGCGTTTCGGTATCGGATCCCTGATCAATCGCATGTCAGGTGGGGCAGAATCTGCCCCCAAAGCACAACCAGCGGTTCGTTCACAGCCCGCAATGAGCGCACCAGCGCCCGCGGCCGAGGAAGGCGAGCGTTCACAGGAACAGGAGAAAATTGAAATTCCTGCATTCTTGCGTCGTCAGGCAAACTAAGCCGCGCATCAAAAAAAGATCTTTAAAAACCATCGCTTAGGCGGTGGTTTTTTTGTTTGTGGCGAAAATCCGCCTATGCCAAATGGCTTTGTTACACAGAGTCACAAAGTTTGAATTGTATTTTAGCGACCTGAACATTACCGACGATTGTGGGAACATTCCCGTCACGTGTAAGGGACCAAAGTGCAAACGACACTATCGACATCATTGACGTTTTCGGACATCGGACTTCATTCTGGTGCGCCTGTGACGATGCGCATTCACCCTGCAGCTGCGGATCATGGTATTTGGATTAAACGGACCGATATCACCATCGGTGATCCATTGATCGCGGCGCGTTGGGATAATGTCGAACAAACCCAATTGTGCACAAAATTGGTGAATGATCTGGGGGCCGAGGTGTCCACAGTTGAACACGTTATGGCCGCACTTGCAGGCTGTGGCGTGCACAATGCATTGATCGAGGTCGATGGCCCAGAATTCCCAATCCTAGATGGCAGCGCGGTTCCCTTTGTGCGTGCAATCCTTGGGGCGGGGGTTGTTGCATTGGACGCACCTGTGCGTGCAATACGCATTTTGGCACCTGTTGAATTTAAAACTGATCAGGGGTGGGCACGCTTTGAACCCTCTGATGCACCAGAAATGCAATTTGCCATTGATTTTGCGGATCAGGCGATTGGGAAACAGTCGAAATCCTTGAACCTATCCAATGGGTCTTTCGTGCGAGAGCTGTGTGACAGCCGCACGTTCTGCCGCAACAGTGACGTTGAAACAATGCGTGCTGCTGGTCTTGCGCTTGGCGGAACATTGGAAAACGCTGTTGTTGTCGACGGAGATCAGATTTTGTCACCTGGTGGCCTGCGCCACGCGGATGAGGCCGTGCGTCACAAAATGTTGGACGCACTTGGTGATATGGCATTGGCGGGCGCACCGATTATTGGGCGTTATGTCGGGCATCGCGCGGGCCATGCATTGACCAATTCTTTGCTGCGCGCCATGTTTGCAACCCCTAAATGTTTCGAAGTTGTGACATGCGATCATGACACTGCGGCCCTGCTTCCCGGGGCGGGCGCACATTTGGACGAAGTTTGCGCCGTCGCCTAGGCGATAACCCACTTTAATTCCTTCCCTTCGGCGATTTTTTGTACGCAATCTGTAACAACCATTTTGCGTTACATTTTTCTATGCTAGATCATCCTATAATCGTCGGTTAAGCTGACCAAAAAGATAAAGTGGAAATAGATGACAACAGGCCGCTTACACGCATTTCGAATTGCCGCTTTCGTAACGCTTTTTGCTGTTGCGGGTTGCTCTGGTTCGAAAACCGCAACATTCGTTGACGTAGAGGGCTTTGGCCCAGATCAAATTTATGAGCGTGGCGAATACGAAGTGGACCGTGGACGGTTTGCCGATGCGGCCTTTTTCTTTTCCGAGGTAGAACGCCTATACCCCTATTCGGAATGGGCACAGCGCGCCATGATGATGCAGGCCTACGCCCATCATGAAAACCGCGCCTATGATGAAACGCGTGCAGCGGCGCAAAGGTTCATTGATTTCTACCCTGCAGAAGAGGACGCGGCCTATGCGCAATTCTTGATTGGATTGTCCTATTACGACCAAATCGCCGATGTTGGGCGCGATCAAAAAATCACGCGTCAGGCGTTACAAGCATTTCGCATTGTCATCGAACAATATCCTGACAGTGAATATGCGCGGTCTGCCAATTTGAAATTCGACCTTGCCTTTGATCACCTTGCAGGCAAAGAGATGGAAGTTGGGCGTTATTACCTTGGGCGCAAAAACTATGCTGCTGCCATCAACCGGTTCCGCAATGTTGTTGAATCCTTCCAAACCACCACACATACGGCCGAGGCGCTGCATCGTTTGGTTGAGGCTTATTTATCGCTGGGTCTGACGGATCAGGCGCAAACAGCGGGGGCCATTTTGGGCCACAATTTCCAATCAACCGAATGGTACGACAGCAGTTATAAATTATTGACGGATCAGGGGCTTAAACCACGTTTGATCGGCACAGGCTGGCTGCAAAAAGTGCATCGCCAAGTGCTAAAAGGTCAGTGGTTGTAAGGGGCGGATCGCGACATGCTGCGTGGTTTGGATATTCGCGATATGTTGATCATCGATCACCTATCGCTTGAATTCTCCGAAGGTCTTAATGTGCTTACGGGTGAAACGGGCGCTGGTAAATCCATTCTGCTTGACAGTCTGGGGTTTGTTTTGGGCTGGCGGGGCCGCGCGGATCTTGTACGCAGCGGTCAAGATCAGGGCGAGGTCAGCGCATGGTTCGATCTGGGCCAAACCCATCCCGCACGTGCTGTATTGCAAGAGGCGGGCATTCCCATTGAGGATGAGTTGATTTTGCGACGGGTCAACAGCCGAGATGGTCGTAAAACAGCGTGGATCAATGACAGACGTGTGTCAGGTGAAGTGTTGCGTGCCGTGTCCGAACATTTGGTCGAATTGCACGGTCAACACGATGACCGCGGGTTATTGGACCCAAAGGGGCACCGCGATTTATTAGATACCTTTGGCGGGCATGATGACATGCTGTCTACTGTATCCGCCGCCTACCGCGCGCTGCGTGCCGCAGAAAAGGATTTGCGCACAGCAGAAGCTGCCCAAGAAGAGCTGCGCGCAGAAGAAGAGTTTTTGCGCCACGCCGTCGATGAATTGCAAAAACTGGCACCAGAGGTAGGTGAAGAAGCCGAATTGGACAGCCGTCGCCGATTGATGCAGGGGGCGGAAAAAATCCGCGCCGATATCGCCCATGCTGCACAGGCCTTGGGCCGCGAGGGTGCCGAAGGCATGATGAGCGATGCGATGCGGTGGCTTGATGGTGCTGCAGATGCTGCTGAGTGACGTTTGGAAGAGCCACTGGCCGCG
>CAXACF010000143.1:0-5339 GCA_963967125.1 uncultured Rhodobacterales bacterium
GGGCTCATGGGAACACAAACGCAACCGTTCGGCCAAGGGATCTGCACCTGCGGCGTGGATCAATTCGTCCATCATCCCTTCGTGAAAGAAGGCGTTTGTGGATGCCCCAACCGAACGCCACGAACTTAGCGGGGCCAAGGGTTTTGCGCGATAGCCCGTGACGCGAAGGTTTGGAACATCAAAGGGCTGTTCCCACGCACCCGTCACGATAACTGCATCTGGTCCAGGCAATGAAATGCCCTGACGCGACATTTGTGATGCGACAACCGATGGCATGGCAATGCCCAGATCCATGGCGGACACCTGACCATTTTCCACACGCCCCGAGGCGCGTGCCATCGCGATCTGGCGGGTATAGTCGTGCATCATATCCTCTTCACGGCGATAGGTCAGCTTGATGGGCGTGCCCTTATATTCCATCGCGACTTGAACGGCTTGGCGCACCACGTCGTCTTCTAGTCGGTGGCCAAAGCTACCGCCCATCATCAGCACGTGCAGGTGGATTTGATCATGCTCAAATCCCGTCAATTTCGCGACATTGTTTTCGATAAAGCGTGGGATTTGCGTCCCCGTCCAAATGTCGATGCGATCATCCGTCATCAAAACGGTGGCATTGATGGGTTCCAGCGGCGCATGGGCCACATAGGGCGCACGGTATTCTGCGGTTAGAACATCGCCCTTGGCCAATTCGGCCTCGACATCACCATCATCGCGGTTTTGGATTTCCTGCTGATCTTCGTTGAAGGCATCAGACAGCGCTTGCCAATGTCCCTCCATCGTATCGGGCATGTCGGATTTTGGCCAGTTGGCAGAGATCATATCCGCCGCCTGAAACGCGCGCCATGTATTATCCGCAACAACCGCAATCCCGTTCATCACAGGGTGCACGCCCTTAACACCGCGCATGCTCAGCGCATCCGCCGCATCATAATCCGTAGCCGTCGCACCGCCCTGATGGGGGTTCAACTTTACCGTTGCGTGCAGCATGCCAGGCAATTCAAAATCAATTCCATAATTTTGCGTACCTGTTGATTTCGCCTGAATGTCCAATCGTTGCATCGGTTTCCCGATATAGCGCCATTCGCTTTCTGCACGCAGTGCCACATCCCGCACTGGATCAATGTCGGCAACAATCGAGGCAAGGGATTGATAACTCAGCTCTTGTCCATCAGGCAGAATAACATGTCCCGAACGGGTTTTCATCCGCGTGACATGCACACCCGTTTTTTCATGTGCAGCCGCCTTAAGGGTTTCACGCGCAACGGCACCCGCCTGACGCAATTTTTCGTATCCATCAGGCACAGTGGTTGATCCGCCTGTGATCTGCATGCCCATGAATTTCATCGCCGCATCCGCGACTGTGCGCATGCTTTCGGCCATGAACCCATCATCGGTTGGTTTGAACGGAACAGCCTCACTTGAAATGGCGGTGTTATAATACGTTGGGCTGGGGGGACCGGGATCAACATTGATCTGATCCAAATCGACATCCAATTCCTCGGCAATTAGGGCCGCCTGAACCGAATAGGCCCCCTGCCCTTTGTCCGCGCGTGGCGTGATCAGCGTAATGCCGTTTGCGTCAATCTTAACATATGGTGTGATCGCGGCCTCATCGGTGCCCAAATCCTCTAACAGGGGATTTTCCCCTTCACTGCGGTACTTATAGACGCCGAATGCAACGCCACCCACGACAGCTGCGGACCCAATCAAAAAGGTGCGGCGGGCAATTTTTCCTAAACGGCTCATCCTTAGGCTCCTTTCATTGTTTGGGCTGCGGTTTTTACGGCCGCGCGAATACGGGGGTATGTGCCGCAACGACATAGGTTGCCTGACATCGCCTCATCAATATCGGCATCGGTCGGCTCTGGATTTTCTGACAAAAGGGATGCGGCCTGCATGATTTGGCCTGATTGGCAATATCCGCATTGTGCAACCTGATGTTCGGCCCATGCCGCCTGAACCGCATGCATGGCATCAGGGGTCCCAAGGCCATTGATCGTTGTCACAGCGCCATCCACATCCCCAACGGATGTTTGGCAGGATCGCACAGCAACACCATCAATATGTACAGTACAGGCCCCGCAGGCCGCGACGCCGCAACCGTATTTGACGCCTTTCACATTCAATTCATCCCGCAACACCCACAAAAGTGGCATGTCCGCTTCGACATCCACATCGTGTTGCACACCATCAACTGTGATTTTCATGGCAACGCCTTCCCTTACACAATTTAACTCTCTTTTAACAATTTAACATTATTCATAATTTTGTAGAGTTTGGATTTGACATTTTATCACAAATTGTTAAACCGTAAATATGAGTGATAAAGACAACAAAATCATTTCAGCGGCCTATGACTGTTTCATCCGATATGGGGTTAAACGAACAACAATGGGCGATGTGGCACAGGCAGCGGGGGTTTCGCGTCCCACCCTATACGCGTCCTATTCCAACAAAGAGGAATTGCTGGGCGGTGTCATTGGTCATTATTACACAGCACTGATTCAAAAAATCCGCGAGCAGGCCAAGTCTGTGCCTGCAATTGATGCCAAATTGGACGTCTATTTCGAACATGCTATTTTAGCGCTTTATGATTTGTCACAAAGCTGGCCTGATGCAGAGGATGTTTTTGAATTCGGCAATCAAAGTGCCCTTGATGCATATGAGGCCGCGTTGATCCAACAAAAGGATTTGTTGGTTGACCTCTTCACACCACATGCCGACACCATCGCAGCGCATCAACTCAGCGTAGATGAATTGTCCGATTTCACAATGTCCTGCGCGAATAAGTTGAAAAAGAATGTGCCAAACCGCGCGACTTTGGAAACGCGGCTAAAAACGCTGAAAACCGCAATTCTGGCCATTGTTAAATCGCGTTAAACCTGCGCAAAAAATACTATCCCACACAACGAAAACACAGTAGCGTGATGTAAAGCAGCGCTTTGATGCCTGCGTTTTCAAGATTTGATCGGATCACACATGACACAAAGCGTCCGCGCCATTTTAATTTGTTTGGTCGCATATCTGTGTTTCGATTTGATGAGCATCCACGTCCGCTATTTATCTGCACGCTATAGCGCGCAAGAGTTATCGGTTTATCGCAACATCTTCGGAATATTACCGTCTATCGTGTTGTTGTGGTATACCCGCGAACTGAGTATGCGACCCGCTGATTACAAACTGGTCCAATGGAAACTGGCACTTTCGCGGGGCTTTGTTGTCGCGATTGCACAGTTGATGTTTTACACGGCTTTGGGTCAACTGGAACTGGCAACCGTTTCAGCGCTTGCTCAAACAAACGCGCTGTTCGTGGTGTTGCTGGCGATTTTAATGTTTCGCGAACAGGTTGGGTTTTGGCGATGGGGCGCGGTCATCATTGGGTTCATCGGGGCGGTATGGATTGTCCGCCCCGGAACAGATGTATTTTCATGGATCGCACTTTTGCCAATTGGGGCTGCGTTTTGCTATGCCTTCGCCGTTGTTAGTTTGCGCAGCTTTGATCGTTCGGTTTCGAATTCGATCCTATATTTATACTCGGCCTTTTCCGCCGCCATCGGAGCCATATTTTTCGCACTGTTTACCAATAGCTTTAGCCCCATTTTATCCATCACGGATGGGGCGCTGATCCTATCCATGTCCATTTGCGGAGGCTTTGGCGTGATTTTTTTGATGATCGCCTACAGACAAGCGGATGCAACCGTTTTGGCGCCCTTTAGTTATTTTGGAATCCTTACGGCGTTTTTCTTTGGATGGGTGTTGTTTGGGGAATTTCCTGTCGATAAATTATTCCCAGGCGTCATCCTGATCATCGGATCGGGATTGGTGATCCTTTGGCGCGAACACCGCGCCAAAGACTGATGCATACGCTTTAAACTGTGCCGCCTTCGACCAAGAAATTTTGCGCGGTACACATGGCGGCGTCATCACTGGCCAAGAACAGAACCATCCGCGCGACATAAACAGGTTCAATCATTTCTTTTAGGCACTGACGTTCCAAATGCGCCTCTTCCGCTTCGGGTGAGAGCCACAGTTCCTTTTGACGTTCGGTGATGATCCACCCCGGAACAACGGTGTTGACGCGAATGCGATGTTCGCCCAAATCGCGTGCCATCGTGCGTGTCAATCCGTGCACAGCCGCCTTTGACGTGGTGTAGGCGGGGAAATTCCCCTGCGGCATCATCCATGACACGGACCCCATATTAATGATCGATCCACCGCCCTGTTCAATCATATCAGGTGCGCAGGCTTGGATCGCGAAAAATTGATGGCGAATGTTCGTGGCCGCGCGTTCGTTCCAGTATTCTTCTGTTACTTCGCGCCAATCATGGCGATCATCGCGCGCCGCGTTGTTGACCAATACCGTGATTGGCCCGATCTGTTCACGCAAAGATGAAATCGCCGATTTCAGCGCATCAATATCGCGCAGATCACATTTCGCAAAATGGACGTCCCCGCCCAGTTCATTGGCCAAGGCCTGACCTGCGGTTTCATCCAGATCTAAAAATCCAACACGCGCACCCTGTGCGGTAAATCCGCGGACAATGTCGGCACCGATGCCAGATGCCCCACCCGATACAATCACCGCGCGCCCCTTTAGGCTTGGATAATGTGCAAAATCCTTCATCATAACCCTCTTGTTTTGATTGGCTTAGCGCCCTCTTACACGCGGGTCTAGCGCATCACGCAACCCATCGCCAAGATAATTCACACTTAGCACCGACAAAGAAATCGCCATACCGGGCCAAAACACGCGCTCTGGGTATTGCTGTAGGTAATCCGTCGCATCAAATAACAATCGGCCCCATGTCGGGAAATCAGGTGGAAACCCCAGCCCAAGGAAGGACAGCGCACTTTCCGTGATAATCGCGTTTGCAATGCCCAAAGTCGCAGACACCATAATCGGTGACAAAACATTCGGCAAAATGTGGCGCGTGATAATCCGCGAATTTTTCGTCCCAATGGAACGTGCAGAGAGGACAAATTCACGTTCCTTCAATGCCAAAACATCGCCGCGTACAATCCGCGCCGTTGGCATCCAACTGGTGATCCCAATCGCCGTTACGATCAGAATGAAAATACCCGTTTCAGGCCCAAATGCCCCGTTCAGTGGTTCACGGAACAACAACATCATCACCAAAAGCAACGGCAAAATTGGCAGCGCCAAAAATAGATCCGTCAGGCGCATCAAGGGGCCGTCCAAAAAGCGGAAAAAACCCGCCAAGACGCCGACAAATGTGCCCAAAACCAATGACAGGCCCATCGCCGCCAAACCCACCGAGATTGAGGTTTGCCCCCCTGCCATCATTCGAGCAAAGGTATCGCGCCCCAATTGATCGGTG
>CAXACF010000144.1:0-5333 GCA_963967125.1 uncultured Rhodobacterales bacterium
TGGGGTGCGCACGCGCCTCTGCCCCTAAAATAGCGCCCAGCGAATGGGACAGTTCATATCGTTTTTCAACAATCAACTGGCGCACCCAGCCGCGGTCAATCATTGTCCCTAAAATACGCAACAGGCCTGCGTTATCCAAAGCTGTCTTTTGCCGTAGCTCGGTTAAGGCACACGACCCAGATTGAGACAACACCTCAATCACCAAAAGCGCACGATCAACGGCGCGGATGCGTTTGATACTCATGCTGACACCCTAGTTCACTGTGTGAACACACTAAATGCGCAAATGAGGCTGGAGTAAATGCAACAATCGAAATACAGTCCTGAAAAAGGCAGGAGAGGTCATGGAATATACGTTTTTGGATGATATCGAACGCATGCATACCGTTGCGTTTTATCAAAGCTATTATTACGGCACGGGTGAAAAATCAGAGTTAATCAATCATTTGGAACGCTTTCCAATGCATATCGAATGGTTGTTTCACGAGGTTATGTTTTTCATGAAAAACGACGGTGTCACCGCGCGCTACGGGGCCGAAAATGCCGCAATGATTGACATTCGCGACGATCAAATTTTTCAATATTTCATGACAGGCACGGATGAGGCAAACACATATTACGATGAACCCAGCTTGGCCAACTACCCCGATCGCATAATCGACATTGCCGAATTTATGTCGATGCATCCGTTGATTATCGAAGTGATTGTTTCACACAAATTGGAAGGATCAAATATCCAATTGGAATGATTATGGTCATCTGCTTGTGCATCAAGCGTGAAAATGGTTCACTGCGCCCAAGTTTTACAGGGGAAACAGATCCATGCGTTTAACGATACGCGCACTATTAACCACGATTGGACTATTCATCATGACAGCTGCAAACGCAGAACTACAAATCGAAACAATCACCGAAGGGTCAGGCCAAGCTGCTGAATCAGGCAATAAGGTATTTGTTCACTATACTGGCAAGTTGGAAGACGGCAGTGTCTTTGACAGCTCGGTGACACGCGGACAGCCGTTTTCATTCACCTTGGGGGCAGGCCAAGTGATCCGTGGTTGGGAACAGGGCATTTTGGGTATGAAAGTCGGGGAAAAGCGTGTCCTGACAATCCCACCTGAATTGGGATATGGCGCCGCAGGTGCGGGTGGTGTGATCCCACCGAATGCGACCTTGACGTTTGAAGTTGAACTTTTGGACACAATGATCCCGCCTCAACTGGGCCAGGCAACACCCCAAGACTTATTGGATGCCCAAAAGAACGGAACCATTATCGTCGATATTCGCCGTCCAGAAGAATGGGTTGAAACAGGCGTTATTGAAGGTTCGGAACTGATCACGGCCTTTACTGCAGATGGTGGTTTACACCCAGAGTTTCAGCCAAAATTCTTTGCCCTTGTTCAGGATCCATCAACACCGATCATGCTGTATTGCCGCACAGGTAATCGCACGGGAATGTTGGGCGATGCCTTGTTGAACCAAGTGGGTCTAACCAACATCAGCCACCTTACAGATGGAATTGTTGGATGGTCTGCAGGTGGGTTTGAAACACAAAGTTACACTGAATAACATATTGTTATGCATGCGAAATCCCATTTGATCTGTGGGGTTTCGCTGATTTCTGTCAATGGGGGCGCATTTTTTAACATCTTTGGCTAAACTATGGAAAAGGATGCGAAAAAGCGATTCGGGCGGTGTTGTGAAATTAATGCCGCTACATTGAGCAGAATAAAGGATGGTTGATGGATAATATCGCCGAATTTGAACGCCGAATTATTGTGGCGTTAGATAAAATCGAACGTCATATGACATCCGACGCATCTGCGTCATCAGGTATTGGCCAATCAGAAGAAATGGCGGCATTAACCCTGCGCAATTCTGAGTTATTGAGCGAGATTGATCGTTTGCAAAACGAGTTAAACCTGTTGAAAGCCGAGCGTGAAGACGAAAAGGCAGATTTACAAGCACTGCACGAAGAACTGGAAGCTGCGCTGACAGCTGCCAAGGCAGAGGAGGGCGCGTAATGCCAGAGGTGACGATTGAGATTGGTGGCCGCCAGTTCGAAGTGGCCTGTCAGGATGGCGAAGAACACTATCTGCGCTCTGCCGAAAAGCTGCTCGATGCAGAAGCATCGGTTCTTCAGGAACAGATTGGGCGCATGCCCGAACCACGGATGTTGTTGATGTCTGCGCTGATGTTGGCCGATAAAACAGCGGCCTTACAGGAAAAGCTAACCGACGCAGAGAAGTTGTTGGCTGACACACGTGTCGAGTTAGAGCAATTGAAAAACGCACCTGCGCCCGAGGCAAAGACGGTTGAGGTGCCCATCATTCCGCCACAGGTCGGTGATAGTCTGGCCGATATCGCAGCACGCGCCGAAAGTTTGGCACAACGCTTGGAAGAGTCATAATCAAACGTGCCCCAATTTCAGCAGTTTGGAACAGAACGGCTTTCGGTTGCGCATTGGGCGGATACTATCGCTGTGCCAGTGGCACGGCGCAATCTTGTTAAACAGCTGCCGGATTTATTAACACCTGACGTGATCGCGCATCTGCCGCCATTTTTTGATCTATCGGATCAAAATATAGATCAGTGGATTGATGCGCGCGCTGCGGAAAGTGATATCTATTTGATACGAGAAACAGGCACTAATGCAATTATTGGGCTTCTGTTTCTAACGCCCCCAATCAACAACGACATTCACCTTGGGTATCTTTTCGAACAATCAACGTGGGGGCAGGGATATGCAACCGAACTGCTTGCGGGTCTTGTGTCGCATGTCCCCAAAACTGGTGTCCGTCTGCTTGGAGGTGTTGGACGCAAAAACCCTGCATCCGCGCATGTTTTGCGAAAAACAGGTTTTCATGTCGTGCCAGAGTTAAGTGATGCAGAAACAGAGATGTTCGCCATCACCCTTAATTGAAAAAGGCCCCAGTTGGGGCCCAAGTCAAGGTAAATGAAGTCGCAAATTAACCGTTTGCTTCACGGATTTTGTCGGCCGCTTCTTTGTCGTAACCAACACCATTGTCATCGAACAATGTGTCCAATTCACCCGAAAGGGTCATTTCGGTGATGATGTCACATCCACCCACGAATTCACCCTTAACGTATAGCTGTGGGATTGTTGGCCAGTCAGAATAATCCTTAATCCCCTGACGGATGTTTTCATCGGCCAAAACGTTAATGTCCGTGTATTCCACACCCATATAATTCAAAACCCCTGCGACACGGCTTGAAAATCCGCACTGCGGCATTTCCTTGGTGCCTTTCATGTAAAGCACGACGTCGTTGGCTTTGACTGTTTCGTCGATCTGCGTTGTTGCATCGCTCATAACTGTAATCCTTTGATGTGCTATTCTGGAACTTTGGTCGTCAGGGCAAGCGCGTGAAGCTCGCCATGCGATCCGTCCATCTTTCCTTTAAGTGCAGCATAGACCGCACGTTGTTGTTGAACACGGTTTTTGCCGCGGAAACTTTCGTCAATCACTTCTGCGGCGTAATGATTTCCATCACCTGCCAAATCCGTGATCGTGATTTGCGCATCCGGAAAGGTTTCGCGGATCAACGCCTCAATCTCATGTGCCTGCATTGCCATAGGTAAACTCCTTTGAGTTTATTTATGTATCTATTGCCCCATTCAACAAGAGGAAAAGCAGCATTTTCTGCCATTCTGTTGAAATGAATGCGATTCCTAGGCGAAGGCCTCGCCAAAGCTGTTGCGATAGATGGCACCGAGGTCTGAAAGTTCGGCCTCTGATCCGCCAAATTTTACAGATGTTCCGCCAAAACGTCCCACTGATTGGATGTTCAGTCCGGCTTGAGTAGCAGCCGCCATCAATGCCTCGGCCTGATCAAAGTTACAGGCAATCAAATAGCGCGCCTGATCTTCTCCAAATAACGTGGCGGTATCCGCGGCATCTAGGGTCACACCAACGCCGGAGGCCTCTGCCATTTCAAAGGCGGCAAGCGCCAATCCACCATCGCCCAAATCGCAGCACGCGCGGATCATATCACGATTGGTCAAAATGAATTCGCCATGTGCCGATTCCGCGTCCAAATCAACATTTGGCGCATCGCCGTCTTCACGGTTGAAGACTTCGGCCAATAGGGCGGATTGCCCAAGGTGACCTGTGGTTTCCCCCAGAACAAGCGCCACGTGACCATCACGTGCGCGATCCAAGATCGGCTCTTCGCCCGCAGCAATCAATCCAACCGCACCAATTGTTGGGGTTGGTAGGATCGCATTGCCATCCGTTTCGTTATAAAGGCTGACGTTGCCTGAAACGATCGGCATGTTTAGCGCGGAAACAGCCGAACCAATTCCTTTGATCGCGCCTACGAATTGGCCCATGATTTCAGGTTTTTCTGGATTACCGAAATTCATATTGTCAGTGCTGGCCAATGGACGCGCACCAACAGAAATCAGATTGCGATAGGCCTCTGCCACCGCTTGACGTCCCCCCATTTCTGGGTTTGCACGCACATAGCGTGGTGTCACATCCGATGTGAAAGCCAGTTTTTTGTCCGTACCATGCACGCGGATCACACCCGCGCCAAACCCAGGACGTTCCATAGTGTCGGCCATAACTTGGCTGTCATATTGTTCATAGACCCACTGTTTTGAAGCATAGTTCACAGAGCTGATCAGCGCCTTTAGTGCATCAATTGGATCGACTTCTGGGACGTCATCCATATCCGCCGCCGCAGGGGTTTCAACCCATGGACGGTCATATTCGGGCGCGTTGCCCGACAATGCGCGCAGTGGCAAATCCGCCTTACATTCGCCGTTCAACATAATGAGGAAGCGATCCTCAGGAATGGTTTCGCCAACGATTGCAAAATCCAAATCCCATTTATCGAACACGGCTTTGGCCTCTGCCTCTTTTTCAGGGCGCAGAACCATCAGCATCCGTTCCTGAGATTCAGACAACATCATTTCATAGGCCGTCATATTGGGTTCACGGGTTGGGACCTTTTCCAAATCCAGCCGAATACCCAATTCGCCCTTATCGCCCATTTCCACGGCCGAACATGTCAAACCGGCCGCACCCATATCCTGAATGGAAATAACAGCACCTGTCTGCATCAATTCAAGGCAGGCTTCCATCAGGCGTTTTTCTGTGAATGGGTCACCAACCTGAACAGTTGGGCGTTTTTCTTCAATGGTTTCATCAAATTCAGCGCTGGCCATTGTTGCGCCACCAACGCCATCACGGCCTGTTTTTGCTCCCAAGTAGACAACGGGCATTCCCACGCCCGAGGCCGCAGAATAAAAGATTTTGTCCGTATCGGCCAAACCTGCTGCAAAGGCGTTTACCAAACAGTTACCATTG
>CAXACF010000145.1:0-5322 GCA_963967125.1 uncultured Rhodobacterales bacterium
AGGACTCAAGGGCCGGGTCCCCGTGGTATAGTGCCTGAAGTGTGATGTCGCGCGCAATTGGGGCCGCGGCTGCGGATCCACCACCACCATGTTCGACAACCACGCATACGGCAATTTCAGGATCATCTGCTGGGGCAAAGTTCACGAACAATGCGTGATCACGCCGTTCCCACGGCAAATCCTCGTTTTTGATGACGCCTGAACGGCGTTCCGCTTCTGAAATATTACGGACCTGACTGGTTCCTGTTTTTCCAGCCATTCGCGCGTTATCCGCGATGATGCGGGATGAATAGGCCGTTCCCTTGCGATCATTCGTAACTGCGAACATTGCATCGCGCACGATTTTCAAATGCTTTGGATCTATGTCCAGCTCTGGAAAATCAGTTCGAAGAGCGGGTTGCCCATTTTCTGCGCGTATTAATTGCGGGTCCAGTGCCAGGCCACTGGCCAAACGGGCGGTCATCACAGCCAGTTGGAGTGGAGATGCGGACACATAGCCCTGACCAATCGCGGCAACCACCGTATCCCCAATCAGCCAATTTGCTCCACGATTTACAAATTTCCAGTCTTTGTCGGGGACAAGTCCCGAACTGACCGCGGACATTGGAACCGCGTGTTTTTCCCCAAGGCCCAAACGACGGGCCATATCCGCGATGCGTTCAATGCCAACCTGCAAGGCCAATTCATAATAATAAACGTCACAGCTTTCTTTCAGGGACGTCATTAGATCGACTTCCCCATGCCCGCCCCCTTTCCAGCAATGGAAGCGCCGATTTGAAACATCCAAATGACCAGGGCAAAAAAATGTGTCCTCTGGCGTTATTATTCCATCTTCGAGTGCGGCCAACACTGTCACCATTTTAAAGGTTGACCCAGGTGGATAGGCATCCTGAACAGTTTTTGAGGCAAGTGGCCTGTGATCATTGTCGCGCAATTCATTATAATCATTGTATGAAATGCCGCGCACAAATTTGTTCGGATCATAACTGGGGGCAGAGGCAATTGCGCGCAGCGCCCCTGTTTTACAATCCATCACAACGACAGAGGCACTTTCTGCGCCCAATCGCACTTTGATGTATGATTGCAGATTGGCGTCCACTGTCAGCTGCAGTTTTTGACCAGCTGTGCCTTCGCGACGGTCCAATTCACGCATCACACGGCCAACGGCGTTTACCTCGACTTGCCGCGCACCCGCACGTCCGCGCAGGTCATTTTCCAATTTTGACTCAATCCCAACTTTGCCGATTTGAAACCGTGGTATGCGTAAAAGTGGATCATCATCCTGACGCCGTTCCAAATCACGGCTACTGACAGGTCCGACATAGCCGACAACATGCGAAAATATGTCATTTAAAGGATAGATACGCGACAATCCAACCTCTGGTGTGATCCCCGGCAAACTGGGCGCGTTTTCGGCAACACGTTCAATTTCAGCGCGCGTGACGCGGTCGCGCAGTGTCACGGGCAGAAAGGGTGCCGACCGTTTCATTTCGGAGCGTGCACGTGCAATATCGTCGTCGCTTAATTCGATCAGAAGGCGGATTTTTTCCAGAACTTTGTCAACGTCGCCCGCGTCTTCTTGGACAATGGTGATCCGATAGGTCGGCTCGTTCTCAGCAAGAACATAGCCATTTAAATCATAAATTTCGCCGCGCTCTGGCGGAATAAGGCGAACGTTAATTCTGTTTTCCTCTGCCAGCAGTCGAAATTGATCGGCCTCTTTAATTTGTAATTGCCGCATGCGCAGACCCAGCAAACCCGCAAAGCCCAATTGAACGCCCCCAATCAGCAAAGAACGGCGGGAAAACCGTTGCCAAATTTTTTGCTGTGATTTGGTGGTGGGTTTCATGGTTGCTTAGGTTTCGGACTGTTTGATGGGTTTTACGTTTAGAACAAAGGCAGATGTCAGTGCCATTACAGGATAAAATATAATCGTGCTAAGCGCCTGTGCAAAGTGCACTGACAGAGATGGAAGAGGGAGCAACGCAAGGGCGAGTATTAGACGAGTTGCGAACAACACGCCCAAAACGGCGATTGTTATTTGGACAATTTCACCTGTCATTGTTTGATCGTCTGCTGTGTGCGCCTTGGATTTTAACCAAAAACTTGCCCCCACAACCAAAGCTGCGTGCAGACCGGGCGGACGTTGTAACAGAAAATCTTCGAGCAGGATCACCGCAGCGATCAGAAGTGTTGGCACATAATCGGGCCGTCGCACGCTCCATGCAAAAACAAGGCACAGCATCACATCTGGCCCGGCCCATGTTTGCGGAATTGTTTGCAGCGGTAATAGCCGCAACACGATGAGTGCTAAGCCAAGGAACACAAAGCCGATGCGATACATCCACGCATTATAACCACGATCACTCATCTTTCGGTTCTTCTGCTTGTTTGGGTTGCAGGTCCTCGACAGACATTAGGACATTTTGTGGATCAGAGATTTCCACAACACTGTAGTCGCGCAGCACACGCAGATATTCTAAACGTTCATAATCTGCTGATAGTCGCGCCCTAAGGCGCCCATTTGGGTCCACAACCAATTGGCCTATCAACAATCCGGGGGGCAATACGCCACCATTTCCAGATGTCACAATGCGGTCCCCTGCGCGGACCAAATCAGCGTTTTCAATGAAATCGACCAGTGGATCAGATGTATTGTCGCCCACGACCAATGCATTTTCACGAGATGGCTGAATGACCGCGGGGATTTGACTGTATGGGTCGGTTAACAAAATGACACGTGATGTGCGTTCACCGACACCTGCAATCCGCCCCACAAGGCCCAGTCCATCCATTGCGGCCCAGCCGTTTTGAATGCCATCTTGGCCGCCAACGTTCAACAGCACGGATTGACGAAAGGGAGACCCACTATCCGCGCGCACAATCCCACTGATCCATGTCAGCTGTGCATCCAGTTGCAGTTTGTTTAAATCAAGCAATCGCGCATTTTCTTGTTCCAGCTGCAAAGCCGCTTCTTTCCAGCTTTTCATTTGTTGAAGTTCACGGCGTAATTGCTGATTTTGATCGTAAAGCGATTGATAGCTTTGAAAATCTTGGATCACATTTACCGTCCGTGTAAGCGGGGCCATCGCCCATTCACTACTGGGTAGAAATCGATCCATTAACATCACGCGAAAACGCTCGACGCGGGGGCTATCAATGCGCCAAACGATGAAAATAACGATCAGAAACAGGATAATTACACCCGCCAATAACTGTTTTAGCGGGGAAAGATAGTCGTCTCTTTGGGGTCGGTTTTGAGCCAAAGTGCCCCCTCAATCCGAAAACGTTACGTTAGCTGTCGTAGTCGATAGCGTGGCGCAATTGCTTTTCGTATTCAAGCGCCTTGCCCGTTCCCATCGCAACGCAATTCAGGCTTTCTTCTGCAATTGATACGGCAAGCCCCGTTTGTTCGCGCAATGCCAGGTCCAGATCACCCAACAGCGCCCCGCCACCTGTCAGCATAACGCCGCGATCAACAATGTCCGCGGCCAAATCAGGCGGTGTAACCTCGAGCGCGGTCATCACAGCTTCGCAAATCTGTTGAACAGGTTCGGCAAGCGCCTCGGCGACTTGCGCTTGGGTGATTTCTGTTTCTTTGGGAACACCGTTTAGCAAATCACGCCCGCGCACCATCATGGATGCACCGCGCCCATCGTCAGGCATGCGTGCGGTTCCGATGGATGTTTTGATACGTTCTGCTGTTGCTTCGCCCACCAATAGGTTTTGTTGACGGCGTAGATAGCTGATGATCGCCTCATCCATGCGGTCCCCACCAACGCGCACTGAACGCGCATAAACAATGTCGCCAAGTGACAGAACCGCAACTTCGGTTGTACCGCCACCGATATCCACAACCATGTTTCCAGTTGGATCGGTTATTGGCATGCCCGCACCGATCGCGGCGGCAATTGGTTCGGCAACCAAACCTGCCTTGCGGGCGCCTGCCGACAAAACAGATTGGCGGATCGCACGTTTTTCAACAGGTGTAGCACCATGTGGCACGCAAACGATGATTTTCGGTTTATAAAAGGTCGAGCGTTTGTGCACCTTGCGGATAAAATGTTTTATCATCTCTTCGGCAACGTCAAAGTCGGCGATGACACCGTCGCGCATGGGGCGGATGGCCTCAATCGAACCAGGTGTGCGTCCCAGCATCAATTTCGCGTCCTCGCCCACGGCAAGCACCTTTTTGGTTCCATCCTTTACGTGATAGGCAACAACAGAAGGTTCTGACAAAATAACACCGCGCCCTTTGACATAGACCAGCGTGTTTGCCGTCCCCAGGTCAATGGCCATATCTGCCGAAAACAATCCTGTTAAACTTGCTAGTCCTACCATCTGCTCTGCCTTGCTTCGTTTGATCAACGTGCATTTTGAGTCGATCAACATCCCCTTTTGTACATTGTATACGCATAGGCACGATCAGATAAAAGAGATCGTTTGTCAAAATCCGCGCAAGTTTTACCGTCAGCGTAATTTTGCCGTGGTTTATGTCGAGAACTGGAGTTGGAATTTAAGCATGTCTTCTGACATTTAATGCTGCCGCATCTGTGTAATTCAGATCGACGAAGGTTATGTTTTTCGAGCGTGTCGACATCTGAATCCAATAAATTCCGGTGAGTCCAACGTTAAGTTGCGAAGGGTGTTGAATACTAAACGCCCCTCCTTCGTCGCATTTTGCTGATCTTTGGTCGGCTGGGTTTCGCACAATTATATCAACGTGCTAATTAGTTTCCAATTATGCGACAAAGGAGTCGGGTTCATGCAAACTCATGTAAAAGCACTGGTTGTCGGCGGTGGCGCCGTTGGAACATCAATCGCCTATCATCTGGCTAAGGCTGGGTGGAAGGATGTCATGCTTCTTGAGCGGGATGAGTTGACCTCTGGATCAACGTGGCACGCCGCGGGATTGTTGCCGTTGTTCAACATGTCCTATGCGACAACCCACATCCACAAATATTCTGTCGATTTCTACAAAACACTCGAGGAAGAAACCGGATTGGATGCGGGTTTCTTTGTGGTGGGCAACCTGCGTATGGCGCAAACCGAGGAACGCATGGATGAATACATGCTTTATGCCTCGACCGCTGAAACATGTGACGTTCCATATGAATGGATGACACCAGCGCAAATCAAAGAACGCTGGCCTTTGGTGCGGACCGAGGATTTGAAGGGTGCGATTTACCACCCAACCGACGGGTATATCAATCCAGCCGATGTGACCATGGCGATGGCCAAAGGTGCGCGTCAGCGCGGTGTTATCATTGAACGCAAGTGGCAGGTTGACGGCTATGAATGGACGGGATCCGAATGGCGCGT